>CAZBPB010000001.1:0-3150 GCA_964493565.1 uncultured Pleurocapsa sp.
TGGTGCTGGTTAGCCGCAATCCAATGCAGTAAATCCGAAAATTCAATCAGATTTTCTGAACACAAACAGCGGCATTTACGCCGCTGTTTGTGTTTTATGGGTAGGATTTGATCGTTATTTCCTAAGATATAGCCTACCAACCCGCAGTTTCTTTTTGTAGTGCGTACTTACTCTTGTACACGGGGTGGCCCCTGTACAATACGTTCGCGCATTTGTGCGGCAGCTTCCGGTGTCATCAAGTCACCCCAATCCAGCCCGAAGCGCCAGGGGTCAACATGCTCAATCCACCACGTCAGCCCCATCTCGATAAATGGCCTCAAAACCGTCGCTGCTTGCTGCGGGCTTTTGCCGGTGGTGCTGCCGCTCTGAATCAGGTCAAACGGTGCGTGGCTTGTACGCGCTTCATTTACCCGGACGAGGATGCCCTGCCATTCTTCAACACTGAGCAGATGACGCCATTTCTGCGGGAAGAACCCATCCCATTGGGCAGCACGCCGGGCGACTGCCGGGGTGTTCCAACCACCGCCAATCCAGATCGGGATGCGTGGCGACTGCACAGGTTTTGGAAGAAACGACATTTCCTTCAGATGATAAAACTCCCCCTGAAAGCTGAACGGCTCGCCTCTCCATAATCCATCAAGGATGGCTAAACCTTCGTCCATTTTACGCGCCCGCAAGCGATCGTCAGTTTCTTCGCCAAACATGCCAAAATCGAGGCTCGCCGGTGCTCCTAGCCCAACGCCCATGATCAGCCGACCATGTGAAAGCAGATCCAGCGATATGGTTTCTCTCGCCACCTTCCATGGGCGGCGGCGTGCCAATGAGGTGATCATCGGCCCTAATTTCACACGGTTGGTTTTTACCGCAATAGCCGCCAATGCAATCCATGGATCGACAAGCGGATGCACCGGGATCTCCGGTTCAGAAGGGCTGAAAAACAGATTGTGATCCCAGATAAAAAATCCATCCCAACCCGCAGTTTCGGCTTCAACTGCCAGATCGGAGAGTACGTTTGGATCGCTATATGGTCCAATGGGTGGCATGGATACGCCATATTTCATAGCTGTGCCTCAAACTCCCATTACGACGCATACGCAAATCAGTGTGCGCTTTATACACCATCAAGCTGTCCAACTCGCGTAGGCGCGAGCAGTATTCACCAGTGATCACGCTGTCTGCATCAATTTTTGCGTATCATGATTGATCCAGCGAATCTTCTCGGCGGGAAATCGCAGCCAGATATCCTGATCGGATGTTGCGGCAAAATCAGGATGTGTAGAGACCTTGATAATTGAGTTGTCAATTTTGATCGTCAGCAGGTTTTGCGCGCCCAATGGCTCTACGACCAGTACACGCACTTTCAGGGCATCTGGCGTAGTTGTGGTAAAAGCCTCAATATTTTCAGCGCGAATCCCTATTACGACTTTTTTATCTTCGGCCTCTTTTATCATGGGCACCAGAAATTCCGGGGGCGAGATTTTGTTATCCCCGATTTGAACATGGCTTTCGCCATAGGTGGTAACAACCTTCCCTTCAAGGAAATTCATTGGCGGATTACCGATAAAGCCGCCAACGAATAAATTGGCTGGCATATCGTAAACCACGTTTGGCTTATCCACTTGTTGTATAGCACCAGCGCTCATGATGGCGATGCGATCACCCATGCTCATCGCTTCAATCTGGTCATGGGTTACATAGATGGTGGTAGCTTTCAGTTCAGCCAGCAGGCGTTTAAGCTCGGCGCGCATTTCTAGTCGAAGCAGGGCGTCGAGGTTGCTCAATGGCTCGTCCATGAGCAGTACTTCAGCTTGCATGGCAATAGCGCGAGCAACTGCAACGCGCTGGCGCTGCCCGCCGCTCATTTTAGACGGGTAGCGGTCAAGCATTTGCTCGATGTGTAGAAGTTCTGCTGATTGTTGTACGCGGCGTTTACTTTCAGCAGGATCAACTTTTCGCATTTTCAGCCCGAAGGCGATGTTATCGTAAACCGTCATATGCGGAAAAATGGCATAGCTTTGAAATACCATGGAGAGGTTACGCTGGCGGGGTGGAAAGTAGGTAACGTCTCGCCCGCCAATCATGATTCTGCCGGAATCCAACATGCCTAAACCGGCTATTGCGCGCAGCAAAGTGGTCTTTCCGCAACCGCTGGGACCAAGCAGCACCATAAATTCCTGATCGTGGATAGTCAAACTGACGTTATCAATGGCGTTAAAATCACCGAACTTCTTTACTGCTTCTTCAATCATGATCTCAGCCATAAAGTTGTCTCATTTCGTAACTTGTCCCCACATGTTGAAGAGATAGCGCCGGATGAAGAAGATGAAGATAAGCGCCGGAAGCAGCAAGAAGAACCCGCCGGCAAACTGATATTCCGGCGATGATTTATTCAACACATTTAGAACCTGGGCGGGCAAAGTCCTGTTTTCCAGCGTAAGAATACTGGCTGCAAAGACCTCATTCCAGGACATTACAAATGTAAAAATGGCGGCAGCAGCAATGCCCGGCAGAACTAATGGAATCACTACACGGCGAAATGCCTGTAGGGGTGACGCGCCGAAAACCATAGCCGCTTCTTCCAGTTCATATGGAACACTGGCAAAGACGCTGCCAATAACCAGTACCGTTGTAGGCAGTGTGAGCGCCGTATGCATAAGGGCGACGCTGTGTAACTGATCAAACAACCCGAGTCGGATGTACATGACGGCTAAAGGCACCGCCAGAATGATGACGGGAAACGCGCGCACCGCCAGAATGGAAAGTCTGTAAGTATCACGCCCGCGAAACACATAGCGCGAGACAGCATAACCCGCTGGCGCAGCGATCAGTGTTGAGAGTACAAGCGTGATCAAGGCAACAACGATGCTGTTTACAACGCCGGGCAATACGCCGCGTGATTGCAAAAAGAAATTCATTGTGTCCATCGAAAAATCAGTAAATGGCAGCACGTATTTGGGAAATGCGCGCACACCTGCCGGGGTGGTGAAAGCCATTGAAGCGATCAACCAGATTGGCAGCAAAATCCAGATCGCCAGACAAATCGCCAGCACGTAGGTTAACAGGCGGTTGAGGCGTTTTCGGCGCAGTGCCCGCTGGCGCAGAAGTTCATTTTCTTTCGATATCGTGACTGTGTGGGATTGTGTTGCTGTT
>CAZBPB010000001.1:3160-14548 GCA_964493565.1 uncultured Pleurocapsa sp.
TGTGTAGTCATGCGGAAGCCTCCTGTTCACTGCGAATTGCACGCAAGTAGAAGACCGCAGCGAGGATGGAGATCAGCATAATGAAACCTGCATACGAAGCAGCAATGTTCGGATTGCGTATTTCTTCGCTGTACCAGCGATAGGTTTCTCGCGATAGTGTGGTTACGATATCACCACCACCAATCGCCATGACGACCGCAAAAACCTGAAGCGCAAGGATTGTGCGTAGAATGAGCGCGACCACAATACTGGGTTTGAGCAGTGGTAGGATGATATAGCGAACGCGCTGCCACAGGCTGGCGCCGTAAACTTCCCCTGCCTCTAACACCTCATTAGGTACCGCCTGAAGACCTGACACAAGGATGACCATCACAATCGAAGTTGCTCGCCAGATTTCGGCAAGGACAACAGCAATAATGATCCAGTGCCTTGTATTCGCGCTGATGAAGGTGATCGTGTGATCGATGAGTCCGATACCCTGTAAAAAGCTGTTGATGTAACCGCGTTCTGTGAATAGCAGAAAGAAAACGATGCCAACGGCGAGTTCGGAAACACCCAGTGGAATAGCAAAAATATAGAGGAAAAAGGTGTTCCCTTTTAGACGTGACTGAATGACCAGAGCCATGATCAGGGCAACAACAAATTGGATGGGGATCGTGATCAGCGTCAACAACAAAGTTGTCCACAATGCCGGCATAAAATAGCGGTCGGCAATCATGGTGCGAATGAAATCCAACGTTAGTTGACCAGTATTACCACGCTGCACAAAACCAGCAGTCGGGTCGCTTTGACCGGGCACAATATATGAAGATTGCACCCAGCCTTCAACGATTTGCCCGCCAGCATCTTCTCCACGAACCTGATACCAGACTTCCAGTGTCATTTGTTCGTGGATTGACACCTCAGTCTGGGCATCCAGTTTTGTGACTAACTCGTTCGCTTCTCCCGGCCCGGCGTATACACTCGTTTGTGGGTCAGCGCCACTGCGTCGGACAGCGCGAATCCGCCCAAGTGTTGGCACACCCGTCCCTTCGTCGGTCTCGTCAATCCGCACACGATCACTATGAACCCAGCCTTCAACCGGCTGATTTTGAGGATCGGTTGTGTTGATCCGATACCAGATTTCGGTGAGCGACCCCGGAGGGGTTTCTCCTTCTAACAGGTTCCCCTGTGTGGTGAGAATTGCGACGGTTGCGGCTTGAGGAATTTGTCCAACCGTCTCGCTATTCTGATCCGCTTGCGCATGTACAGCAAGGGTTGCATCATCCTTCCAAAAGGCGAGCGTCAACGAACGCGCCATTGGAAAAGCAAAAAAGGCAGCCAGATAGATCAAAGAAGGCATTAATAAAATATATGGCGTCCAATTTTTTCTATTAGGGCGCATAAGAATATCCAGAAGTAAAGGCGGAGGCGAAGTGATGGTTCCGCCCCCGCTCAACTAACTACAAGAAATTACTCGGCTGAAACCTGGCACGGGCCATCGCTCGCAGGGTCAGGTGCCCAGCAAGGCGCGCCGGTTTCATTCATCAGTGTTTGAAGGTTTTCGGCTTCTTCAGACAATACCGTTTCAATGTCTTCACCGTTTAATACAACACGGTCAAAGGCGGCGCGGAAAATGTTGTTGATTTCGCCACCGCGATCGCCAAGCCCGACGGGCAGCAGCGCGGGCAATGCATCAGGCGAATTTGCCTGGGCATCTACTGCGGCAGCTTCAATCGCAACACCTTCAGGCAAGGCGCTGGTATCAACGCCGGTAACCACCGGGAAGAAGGCCAACTGCTGCAAAACACGTGCCTGCGTTTCCGGCTGGGTTAGGTAGTCAATAAGCGCTGCGGCAGCTTCAGGATTATCAGATGTTGCCGGGATGGCAAGACCTGCCAGTACTGGCATGAAACCCCGACCAGCGGGACCTGCGGGTGCGGGGAAAGCCACGAAATTCTCTGGCTCTTCACTAAACGCATTGATCAGTCGGGCTGTATGATCGAAGGCCACCAGCACATCACCCGAGAGCAGGGGATCCTGCATAAACTCATAGCTGATCGATTCAGGGTGAACTGTTGGCCACAGAACATCACGCGCCCACGCCAGCATTTCTGCGGCTTCGGCACTGTTAAAACCCGTTACCATGCCGCCCGTAAATGACGGCCAGAGATACCCTTCAAGGAAACGATGGAATAAACCTGCATGGGGGAAGCCACAACGGGGCGAGCCAGTTTCATCAAGAATATTCTGACACCATGCCCCCAGCTGCTCCCATGTGAGCGCGTTCAAATCAGCGCCTTCCGGGAGGTATTGGAGCGCGTCGTTATGCGCTGCCATGATGTAGGTCGCCTGCATCCATGGCACATAATATAGATAGTCGTCCGAGTCCAGCAGACCCAGCTCAACTGTCCATGGAACAAATTCACGGTCAGCTTCCAGATCTTCGAGAAGGTCAATCTGGTTAGATAGTGAACCTGCAGCCGCCAGTGGCGGGAAACCGCCGTGAACATCACCGATGACGTCAATCTGCCCTTGACCGGTCTCTGTCTCCGCAAGAACTTGAGTGAGCATGTCACCCGCGGTGATTTCGGTGAAGTCAAGCCCAGCATCAGCTAAAATTTCACGAAAACGTGCTGCTTCTTCGACGATATTGAACTGTGTGGAAAGAAAGGTTACATCGTCGTCTTGTGCCACGACGCCGGATACCAGCACCAACAAAAGCGTGAGCGGTATCATGATCAAGAAATTTTTACGCATATTGCCTCCTATACGATGTAATACTTACCAGCACTTTAGGCGATGTTCGATAGGTAATAGAACCTCCTTATCTAATAGAAAATCGGCTTAAGCCCGGACGATGACTAATACAACTGACGCTGGAAACCGCTGGAAGCACGCACGACAAGCGTGCCGGGCAGTATGACCTGCATTTGCTGTGGGGCAACACCGGTGATGATTTCGGTCAGAATCTTCACAAGGCGCTGCCCGATCTCATAGATAGGTTGATGAATAGTCGTTAGTGATGGGTACGAAAACTCGGCTGCCGGGATATCGTCAAATCCTGAAACGGCTATATCACGACCAACCGCCAGCCCTTTACTTTGAATGAGGCTTATCGCCCCGATTGCCATTAAATCGTTGCTAGCAATAATGGCTGTTACTTGGGGGTGACGGTCAAGTAACACTTGCGCTCCCTGATAACCTCCTGACCACCATAAGTCACCGTTAACCACATAGTCAGGATTGTAGGGAATACCTGCTGCCTCGAGACCCTCGCGATACCCTTCATGGCGATAGCCTGTAAATGCCATCTCAGGCGGTGGCAAGATCAAGCCAATATCGCGATGCCCAAGGCCGACAAAATGGTCTACCACTAGTTGAATCCCGGACTGACTATCAACATCAATAAACGGAAAATCTGAGATTTCGCCGGGTGCTGCGCGTCCTGCAACAACGAACGGGTGATTTTGTGCTTTTAGGTATTGGATGCGAGCGTCATTTTGGCGTGTTCGCGCCAGAATCATGCCGTCTACACGATTCCCCGCGACAACGCGCCGGTAGGCTGTGACTTCATCTTCACCCTCCGTATCCTGCGCGCTGATGAGCAGGTCATAGTGTTCGTGAGATGCCGCTGCGCCGATGCCCAGCATCAGTTGACTGTAGAATCCGGAAATGAAAGTGTAATCGTGAACAGGGACAATAATCCCCAGTGTGTGGGTACGCTGACTGCGAAACTGCCTGGCAAGGAGGTTTGGCTGATAGCCTGCCTCGCTGGCAATCGTAATAATGTGTTGGCGAGTTTGCTCATTGACATCACTGTAACCCGCCAGGGCACGTGAAACAGTAGTGACTGAAAATCCGCTTTTTTGTGCAATATCCTTCAAAGTTACTTGCATGCGATTTAAGAAAATAAGCTAATTTGATTTTATCCAAAACGTTTCGGATGACGTTTTCTAGATAGTAATGCGAGATATAGATCATGTCAAAATTTGCTGGTCTATCACAAATAGCGACTTTCTATTGAGGGTTATGGAATTGCGAAACAAACTAATCGTGCCTGCTTGCTGAACAATACGTAATTGGAAGTCTGCGCGCTCTGAGTTGTGGTGGCATTGAAAGGCAGCGATCTTAACCCTCATCCCAACCAGCAGGAGAGGATCAGAGAAGTTTTGTTCTCGTTCAGATTCCTAATCGCTAACTGACACTAACAACACGTTCCCCGAATACGCCAGGAAATCAGGCATTTTTTGCGTCAGCGGCGATGACGCGTTAACTTAAGTGGACTAATCCACACTATACCGCTTAATCCAGTCAGCAAGGAGGGTGACTATTGGGCATGGTGTTGTGCTAGATCGCTTTGTTAGCTATGAACAGTTTTGTAAGGGAGAATGTCAATGAAACGGCTTTTTATGTTGTTTTGTGTGGTTATCCTGGCATTAGGCCTCGTCGTTGTACCGACGTTTGCCCAGGATGAGGCTCCTTCGGGCGTATTCTACGGCACGTGGCCTTACGTGCTGCCACCTGACCATAACTTCAACGGCTTTGCCACGAACGGACCCAATACTAACCTCGGCAATCTTTTCCGCGCCTATGTTGAGCTTCCGCCCGCCATCTACAATTGGGGCACCCAGCAATTTGAAGGCCTGCTGGCCGAAAGCTGGGGCTTTGCCGATGATGGTT
The DNA here is from genome assembly GCA_964493565.1 of uncultured Pleurocapsa sp. Classification (GTDB taxonomy): domain Bacteria; phylum Chloroflexota; class Anaerolineae; order Aggregatilineales; family Phototrophicaceae; genus Flexifilum. Next base: position 7,823 of record CAZBPB010000001.1, read on the forward strand.
CCTATTATGAAATTACATTGAAGTCGGATGCGATGTGGAGCAATGGCGATCCCGTAACCTCCGCAGACGTAGTGAACACTTACGCGCTTGGGCGCATTATGGGTTGGTCGCAGTTCAACTATATTTCCGATGTGGTCGCTGTGGATGATCACACCGTCCAGTTCGTGTTCAGCGGCGAGCCTTCTCAGGTGGCAGAGCGCCTTCTGTTGAAGGACTACATTGTTTCCAGTGCGACGTATGGCGAACTGGCACAACAGGCACTGGAACTGATCGAATCTGGCGCAGAGCGTGGCGATGAAGAGTGGACTGCATTGAACACCGCCATCTCTGAATTCCGTCCGACGGAAATTATTGCCAGCGGCCCGTTTGTTTACACCATGGATGATGTCGGTGACGCTTTCATGACCATGCACTGGCAGCCGAACAGCATCTACTCTGATGATGTCAATTTTGGCGAAGTGCGCATGTGGGCAGGCGAAACCGAAGCCACGACACCGCTGGTACTGAGTGGTGAACTCGGTCACTCGACCAATGTTTACCCGGCAGCGACAATCGAATCCATTCAGGCTGAAGGCATCCGTTTGATTGATCTTGCCCGTGGCTATGGCCCGGCACTGCTGTTCAACTTTGCTGATGAAAACGCGCCATGGAACAGCCCCGAAGTGCGGCAGGCGATGGCATACGCGATCAACCGCGAACAAAGCGCCTTCCTGACCAACGGCATTGGCGCTCGCGCAACCGTTTATATGGCAGGTCTGCTTGACGACAATGTTCCTCAGATGCTGAATCAGGACGTGATCGATCAGTTGAATCTGTATCCTAATGATCTGGCTGCTGCTGAAGAACTGATGGCGACCGCCGGCTACACCCGCAACGCTGACGGCAAGTGGGCAGATGCGGATGGCAACTTGATCAGTGTCGAATACACCTTCCCGGCTGAATTTGCAGACTTTGCCGGCGCGGCGCAGGACGCGATTGCCCAGTTGAATGACTTCGGTTTTGATATTACCCCGCGCGCACTGCCCTGGGCAGAAGCTGCTGCTGCCATCCGCAATGGCGATTTCTCGCTCTCGGTTTGGAGCTGGGCGTCCGGTTCGCCGTTCGCAGCTACCCAGTTCTTTGGCCCAATTCAGCGCTTCAACACCGCGCTGGCGGACGATCAACCCGGTATCGCCTTCCCGATGCAATTTGAATGGAACGGCGAAGAAATTGATCTCGACAACATGATCACTCACGCCAGCGATGGTCTGGATCCTGAAGTACATCGCGAACGTGCAGGCGAAGTCGCGTTGATCCTCAATTCCTTGATGCCGTTCATTCCGTTGAACATTGAACGCAGCATCGAGCCGGTGAATGAAAATCTGATTGCGGGCTTCCCCACTGAAGATACGTGGCTGGCGAACCCAACCGGCAGCGATCACCCTATGCTGTGGTACATGCTCAACGGCGTGATCAGCCCCGGCCCCGGCGCCGCGTAGCTAACATTCAAAGGAACACAGTCAGAAGTTGTTCCCTCGTAAAGTAGTTTGGTTTGTAATCTCTCCACCTAATGGGTGAGGGAGATTACAAACCCCCAAGGAATTTCTGCGAATGACCAGTCTGGCGACTTCATCAGCCCCGGTTTCAACAACAAAAACAGCTACACCCACCCTGTTGCAGCGAATCCAGCGCATCTTTGGTAGTTATGCATTTCGCGTGATCGCTCAGGGTGTACTAACCATATTTGGTGTGATTACGTTCACCTTTTTCATGATCCGGTTAATGCCCGGAAATCCGGTTGAGATCAAAATTGAGCAGTTTATGCAGCGCGGTCTCACCTATGAAGAAGCCTCGAATCAGGCAGCGGCGCTCTATCAATTTGATCCCGATGCGCCCATTCTACAGCAGTACGCCGATTACATTGGCAAATTATTGCAAGGCGATCTCGGCGAGTCGATTACTTCGCCCGGAACCACCGTTATCTCGCAAATTCTGCGCTATCTACCGTGGACGCTGTTCTCTGTAGGTATCGCTTTATTGATTAGCTTTTCACTTGGCGTTTTGCTAGGGATGGCTATGGCCTACTGGCGGGGCAGCCTGTTCGATAATGTCGTGACGATTGTTGCTTCATTTATATATGGTATTCCCGATTACGTGATCGCGCTGCTGCTGATCATCGTGGTGGGTATTCAATTGAAACTTTTTAGTCCGGGAGAAATGCGCGGCGGGGTTGATCCCACCATTCCACCGGGTTTCACCTTTGAATATATCGGCAGCGTGTTCAAGTTCGCAATGCTGCCCGTGCTGGTTTATGTCATGTCATCCATCGGCGGCTGGATATTGACGATGAAGAGCAGCACCATTGCCACATTAGGCGAAGATCATATTACGGTGGCGAAAGCACGCGGCCTCTCAGAAGGACGCATTTTGACGAACTATGTTGGCCGCAACGCGCTGCTGCCGCTTGTTACGCGCCTTGCCATTAGCATTGGCTTTGTGGTTGGCGGCAGCGTAATTATTGAAGAGTTGTTTCAGTATCCCGGCATTGGACGCAACTTGCTGAGAGTGATCACCTCGCGTGATTACACCACCATGCAAGGCTTTTTTCTGATCATCACCATCTCAGTTGTGCTGTCTAATATGATCTCTGATCTGGCGCTCGGGTGGCTTGACCCGCGCGTACGGGTTGGGAACGAGAAGAAGGACTGAGATGGGCGATCTTTTCGCGACCACAGCCACACCAACCGGTTTTGTGATCGGTTGTATATGCGGCTTGATACCACTTGTTGTCGCTATTTACTACCGTAAATATCGCGCTGGCATAATCGGGTTTATTGCCTGCGTTCTCAGCGGCTTTGCCTGCGGCGTGCTTGGCGGCGTGCCAATGATTGTCATCAGTACCTCGGTTGTAGTTTCTTACGCCTATGTAAACCGCCAGGATCCATTTGCCATGTACGATATGGCGCATATAGACGACGTAGATGCTGCATTGCTTCAAGAGAATAGTCGTGAAGCTTTCCTGCGAGGATTAGCCCGTTTCGGCGACCGGATTCGCAGTTCTCTCAAAGCCCTGACCCGCAACAGGACTGGTTTCATCGGTTTTCTTGGCATCATGTTTTTTTTGTTGATGACGGTATTTGGCCCGTTGTTCATCGAGTATGACGGCCAGATTCACATGGATCGCCGTCAGCCCGGCGCCACCTCGCTATTTCAGGGGCCATCTGCCGAATTTCCTCTCGGGCTGGATTGGCAGGGGCGTGATGTGCTGTCTCATGTGATCTATGGGGGGCAATCGCTGATTATTATTGCCCTGCAGGCCGGGCTAATGGCGACCATCATCGGTTTCGTGTTTGGCGCAGCGGCAGGTTTGCTAGGTGGCGCTGTCGATCAATTCCTGATCGCTTTGTCTAACTTCATTTTGACTATCCCGCAGTTCCCCCTGCTGCTCGTGCTAGCAAGCCTTGTTTCGTTTGAGAACCCGTTCTATCTTGCCCTTCTTTTTGCCATGCTTAACTGGCCGGCCCTCATGCGCGCAGTTCGCGCTCAGGTGTTAAGCCTGCGCGAACGCGATTATGTACAGGCGGCGCTGGCGCTTGATCTTGGGATACGTCATGTCATCCTGAATGAAGTATTCCCGAACATGGTGAGCTACGTAGCGGTAAATGCCATTTTCTCATTGCGCAGCGCCATGTACGCTGTCGTAGGGCTTGTAGTGCTGGGGCTTGTTCCCCTCAGAGAACCGGACTGGGGTGTGATGATCTTCATGGGAAGGCAGCAGGGTGCGTTATTTAATCCCAACGCCTCAGCCATGCTGCTGGCTCCGATTATCGCGATTTCGCTGTTTCAGCTTTCTCTGGTTCTGTTTACACGCAGTATGGAAGAAATATTCAACCCGCGTTTGCGTAGTGGGGTGTGAGAGATAACTAGATGACCTCTTCTAATCGCCCTGTTCTGCAAGTGCGCGATCTTTCCGTAAGTTACCAGACGCGTCGCGGTAAGGTGCGCGCCGTCAGTAATGTTTCATTTGACCTTTATCCCGGTGAAACTCTGGCCTTCATCGGCGAAAGCGGATGCGGGAAATCTACGTTAAACCTCGCGTTGATCCGTCTTTTACCCAAAACGGCCGCCATTGAAAGCGGCAGCATTCGCTATACAAAACGCGATGGTTCAGTAGTTGATGTGCAATCGCTGGACAATAAGGCCATGCGCCGCTTTTTGTGGTCTGAATGCTCAATGGTATTTCAAGGCGCGCTCAACGCTTTTAACCCGGTCATCCGTATTTCAGATATGGTATATGACACTGCCGCCGCGCATGGGCTGAGTAAAAACGAAGCTAAAGATCGCGCGATGGATCTGTTCATGAAGGTGCGGTTGGATGGCAACCGTGTGTTCAACGCATTCCCGCATGAGCTTAGCGGCGGGATGCGTCAGCGTGTTCTGCTGGCGATCAGCCTGTTGCTAAACCCGCAAATTGTGATCATGGACGAGCCGACAACTGCGGTTGATATTCTGACCCAGCGCTCAATTCTGGATGTACTGGAAAGAATGCGAGAAGAACTTAATTTCAGCATTCTGTTTATCAGTCACGATCTTGCGGTTGCTGCGGAAATTGCAGATCGTATCGCCACAATGTATGCAGGCGAGATTGTTGAGATCGGCCCGGTGGAAGAGGTGTTTTACCATCCACGCCATGCCTATACCTTCAGTCTGTTAAACGCGGCACCACGATTGAGCAGCGGCGCAGAAGAACTGCATAGTATTCCCGGAAGTCCGCCAGATCTGATCAAACCGCCAGCGGGCTGCAAATTCCACCCGCGTTGTTCTTTTGCGACTGAATCCTGCAAGTCGCAGTTACCTCCTTTACTTGTTACTGAAGATGACCCGCGCCACAGCGTAGCGTGCCATCATGCCGATGAAGTTTTTGCTAGCCAGCGGAGATAAGCCATTGTGACTGCTGCCGAGATTGCGCTAAGCGCAGCCCCTACTGCATCGAAGGCGGTATCCACTGCTCAGACGCCTATACTTGAACTGCGCCACCTGTACCGGTGGTTTAACAAAGGTCGTCAACGCATCCCGGTCATTCAGGATGTCAACCTGAGTGTACAGCCTAACGAAATCCTGTGTCTTGTTGGCGAAAGCGGCTGCGGCAAGACTACAACCGGGAAGATGATGGTTGGATTGTTAGGGCCATCAGCAGGGGAAATTCTGGTTGAGGGGCGGAATCGCGAAAGCTACAAGGGAAAAGAAAAATCGCTCCTGCGGCGCGAACTGCAAATCATCCATCAAGACCCATTTGCATCTTTGAACCCGTCACACACAGTTGAGCAAATCCTCTCGTTTCCGCTTGTCAAACATAAGCTGGTCAAAAATCGCGGCGAACTGCGCAAACGCATCTGGGACTTGCTGACGCTGGTCGAGCTAACGCCAGCCGCTGATATCGTCGGCAAGTATCCGCATCAGCTAAGCGGTGGTCAGCGCCAGCGCGTGAGTATTGCGCGCACGCTTTCGGTGCAGCCGCGGCTTATTGTTGCCGACGAAGCCGTCAGTATGGTGGATGTGAGCATTCGCATTGGTATCTTGAAAACGCTGCTGGAATTGCGCAGTCGTTTGGGGTTGGCGATTGTGTTCATCACCCACGATCTGGCGCTGGCAAAATATTTCGCGTGGGAAGGGCGGATCGCGGTGATGTATCTGGGGCGGATTGTGGAAATTGGCAACACACAAGATGTCATCACCAACCCGGCACACCCATATACAAAAGCGCTGCTCTCGGCTGTGCCGGAAGCAGACCCGCAAGTTACGCGCAAAAAGCAGCCGTTGGTGCTGCGTTCTGAGGATATTCCGCTGTTGACCAATATTCCACCCGGCTGCGCGTTTCACCCACGCTGCCCGTTCTATCAACAGGGGCAATGTGATCATGACTTGCCTGCACTCTCTGTACCACCGGGTTTTGTGCAAGACGTTGCATGTATTCCGCTTCAGCAGGACGGGACTCTGATCCCTTATGTTGAATGAGTCGCTCAAAGGCTTCCTAAGGCTAGGTTTTTTTATTGGTGGCTGCGGTTTATTGATGGTGTTTTTTCAGCCACCGGGAAGCCCGGAGTTCATTCTTAGTGTTTGCAGCGCTCTTATGGGTGGGGTGTTGGTTTTGGGGGTCGTGCTAATCAGCCGAAAATATCATGATTGATGCAAAATCATCCAAGCCGCTGTACGAGCAAATTAAAGACTATCTTCTGACTGGAATCCAAAACGGTATCTTTCAGCCCGGCGATCGCATCCCCTCAGAACGCGATCTCTCAGAACAGTTTAAGGTAAGCCGCCTCACCGTTAATAAGGCGGTGAAGGAACTTGAGCGTGTCGGCGTGGTATATGCTCAGGTTGGCAAAGGCACGTTTATCAGTACGGTGATTTATCAGCAGCAGCTAAATTTTCTGACCGGTTTTACCGATGAAATGCGCTCGCGCGGGTATTCTTCATCGAGTAAGGTGCTTTCAGCGGCGACTGTGGCTGCGCCAGATGACATTGCACTGATCCTGAATGTGATGCCCGGAGCGCGGCTGCTGCAATTGCGACGCATCCGCATGGCTGATGACCAACAGGTAGCGATTGAAACGGCTCATCTAGTCAGCACACATTGTCCCGACCTGCTGGAAAAACACGATTTTTCAAAGGAATCGCTTTATCAGGTCTTACGCGAGTTCTATGGAATCATCCTGACTTACGCAGAGCAATCCATTGAAGCACGTA
>CAZBPB010000001.1:14558-17069 GCA_964493565.1 uncultured Pleurocapsa sp.
AGAACTCGAACTGCTCGTCCTCAAACCTACCAATCCGGTACTTTCGATGACGCGCGTGGTCTTTACAGAAGATAAGCGCCCGATTGAATATGTACAGTCGGTTTATCGGGGAGACCGCTACAAATTCCGTGTTGTGCTGCGTAATTTATAAGCAAGTTGTTGATAGGCAGCAACCATACAGATTGTTGAAGTTGTGCAGCGACCTAAAGGATGTATTGTGAATCAACACATGACGACAGAGGAAAAAGTCGGGCAGATGTTTACGGTGGGTTTTCATGGATTGGAAGCACCGGACTATTTGCTGGAATGGCTGGCACAGGGGCGTGTTGGCGGGATCATTCTGTTTGCGCGCAATGTTGATACGCCAGCGCAGGTTGCACGTTTGACCGCGTCACTACATCAGGCGGCGAAGTATCCGCTGCTCATCGGCATTGATCAGGAAGGCGGTACTGTAGCTCGCCTGCGCCAGGGTTTCAGCGAAAGCCCCGGCGCGATGGCGCTGGCGGCGGCATCTGGTGATCAGGCAGAACGTACAGAAAGAGTATCGGCAGTTCTTGGCGAGGAGATGTGTGCTGTAGGGATCAACTGGGATTATGCACCCGCTGTAGATTTACTTTACAGTGATGAAAATCCGACAATGGGGACACGTTCTTTTGGGATTGATCCGGAGCAGGTGAGTAGTTTCGCTGAAGCAGCAGTTAAAGGCTTTCAACGTGCCGGGGTTGCCGCGTGCGCCAAGCATTTTCCCGGATTGGGCGAAACTGCGATTGATACGCATTTGGCTTTGCCCAGACTTACTGTTTCAGAAGAAAAGCTGCTTAATCGTGACCTGATGCCCTACCGGACGGTAATTGATTCCGGGATCGCTAGCATCATGACCACACACACAATTATTGAAACGCTCGATCCAAACTATCCAGCAACGCTTTCTCCGATCATCATACAACGCCTGCTGCGCGGAGAGCTTGGCTTTGATGGTGTAGTGACCACCGACTGTATGGAAATGAAGGCAATAGCGGATAATTTTGGCGCAGGTGAATCGGCGGTGCTAGCGGCAAAGGCTGGCGTGGATATCATACTGGTTTCGCATACAGCAGAAACTCAGGCACAAGCGTATGATGCACTCTTGAAAGCCGTGCTGGAAGGCAGCGTAAGCGAATCGATTGTAAATGCGGCTATATCCCGGATCGAGAAACTGAAAACGGCATTCGCAATTACTGCGCCGCCTGATCTGGAAAGCATTCGCATACCCGATCATCTGGCTATTATGGGGGAAGCGGCGCGCGCTGGAACCGTGCTGCTTTATGGAGAAATCCCATCGCTAGAAGGGCACGTTCTGGCAATCGAATTCGCTTCTGTACTGGAAAGTGGAATTGTTGAAGCAGGCGGGCAGACTGGATTTGCACACCGTTTACGCGAACAATTACCGGATGTTGAGATCGTTTCGCTGCCGGGAACTGGAATTGAATCGGCGCGAGTTGAACAGTTAGCCGCATCTGCACGGCAGGCTGATTGGACTATTCTCGCCACCCGTAATGCGGCATGGAACCCACCACAACGTGAACTTGTCAGGTTGCTGCTTCAAAGCGCGCAGAACTGTGTCCTTTTGTGTTTGCGTACGCCGTTTGATGCGCAGGCTTTGCCACGCGCCACAGCAGCGATTTGCACCTGTGGGGACAGCGCGCCTTCGCTCGACGCGGCAATAGATGTGCTTAACGGCGAGTTTATACCTAGTGGACAATTACCTGTTCCGGTAACCCTACCATGATCCATATTCTGACCGGCATTGATGTATTGCGTGAGTATGATTATCAAGCACTGGCGGGACGACGCGTGGGGTTGCTGACCAATCCCAGTGCCGTGAACAACAAGCTAGACAGAACGCTTGATGTATTGCGGGCTACGCAAGGCGTAGAACTGGTTTCTTTATTTGCTCCAGAGCATGGCATTCATAGCGTGCGCCGCGACGGTGAACATTTCGTATCCGGCTATGATGAAATCCTGGAGATTTACGTTCACAGCGTTTATGGAACACATATTCGCCCGACCCGCGAGATGCTGGATGGGCTGGATGTAATTGTGTGCGATATACAGGATGTGGGTGCGCGTTTCTATACTTATTTATGGACGTTGAGCTATATGTTGGATGCTGCCGGTGAATTTGGGGTACCAGTGGTAGTCTTGGATCGCCCAAATCCGTTGGGAGATATAGTACGCGGCCCCCTTTTACAGCAAGAATGCGCTTCGCTGGTCGGGCGTTTCCCCATCCCGATTCAACACGGTATGACCATTGGCGAATTGGCACAGATGATCAATGCTTTATGGCTGGATCACCGGGTTGATTTGACGGTTATTTCTTGTGCCGGTTTGCTGCGAAGTATGAACTGGGAGGACACAGGCATCCCGTTCATTCCCCCATCCCCGGCGATGGCCCATTTTGTGACTGCACAACATTACCCCGGGGCATGCCTGATAGAAGGCACAACCTTTTCTGAAGGCCGCGGAACAGCC
>CAZBPB010000001.1:17079-40798 GCA_964493565.1 uncultured Pleurocapsa sp.
TACCATTTGAGATTACCGGCGCGCCGGGCATTGATGCTGATAAGCTAGCGCAGCGCCTGAACACGTATGCATTTCCGGGGGTTCGCTTCCGTCCACATGCTTTTCGCCCGACTGCTAGCAAACATTCCGGTGAAGATTGCACGGGGATACAGGCGCATATCACCCACGCTAGAGTGTTCGATCCTATTACGACGTGGCTTGGCGTAATTCGTGAACTGCGTAATTTTATGTCCAATTCCTTCGAATGGGTAAGGAACGAGAATGGCACTTATCCGTTTGATCGGCTGATCGGTAACATGACAATACGCCCCGCGATTGATGAAGGCGCAACTTTAAGCGATCTTATGACTGACTGGGACATAGTTGCTCTCGAATTTCGCAGGCAGCGCGAACCCTATTTGCTCTACGAGTAAAATTATGCAAATGCCCTCGGTTATAGACGAGCTTATCGAACCTTATCTGGGGGCATGTTTTCCGGCAGCGGCACTATGTGTCTACCGGGGCGAAGAAGAAGTTTTGAACCGGGCGTGGGGCTGGGTTGATCCCGGCGCTCAAACTATTCCTGTCACATTAGAGACACGCTTCGATCTAGCTTCTTTGACCAAGCTGTTCACTACAACCGCGTTGCTATCGCTAATCAGCGAGGGAAAAGCAGCGTTATATACCCCGCTGGTCGCAATTCTGCCTGAATTCGGCGTTATCAACCCGCGCAGCATTGATGGGGGGCAAGACCCGCACACTAAAGTGACTCTGCCCACGCCGAAAGACCTGATCGGGCAAAGTGTTGATCCAGCACAGGTGACGCTGTACCACCTGCTCACACATACATCCGGGCTTCCCGCATGGCGCAATGTCTTTGATGCCTGCGGTCCCGCCCCACTGCCACCCGTGCAAACAGACTTGTTTTCGCAAGAAATACGCTGGCAGAGGGCGTTAAAAGCTCTGTGTGAATATGCATTTGTCAGACAGCCCGGTGAAGCGGTGTATTACAGCGATATAGGACTGATGCTGCTTGGCGAAGCTGTGACGCGCTTAAGCACAACGCCCGATCTTGCAGAGGCTGTTCAACAGCGGGTGCTTAATCCGTTGGCACTAAACGCTTCTACGTTCAACCCGTTGCAAGCCGGCTATCCACTGAACGATACTGTGCCAACAGAAATAGATGCTGTGTGGCGTAAGCGCCGCATCTGGGGCGAGGTACACGACGAAAATGCCTGCGGTGTGGGTGGCGTTGCGGGGCACGCCGGGTTATTCAGCACTGCAAGTGATATTGCCCGATTCGGGGTGGCATGGGCGAACGGGCAAATCCCGGGACTTTCGCCCGGGCTTATGTCTGAAGCCGTTCGCGAACAGGAAATAACTGGCGGCGAGCGCCGCGGGTTAGGCTGGATGATCCGTTCCTATAGTGGATCGTCTGTAGGAGATTTGTTCAGCCCGCAGGCGTACGGACATACGGGCTTTACCGGCACTTCTCTATGGATCGATCCTGATAAGCAGCTTGTGGTTGCCTGTATGACAAACCGCGTATATTACGGACGTGAAAAAGAGGGAATCTACGAGTTTCGTCGCGCTTTGCATGACTGGCTTTGGAAGGCATTTTAACCGTTGCGAACGGGTCAATAAGGTTGGTTTGCATGTATCTCGGCATTGATGGTGGGGGAACCCGCCTGCGCGTCGCCGTATGTGATGATCAGTTTTCAGTGCTTCATCAGCGTGAGTATGGCTCGGTTAATCCCGGCAGCATCGGCAGAGATGCCGCGCGCGTGTTGATTCAAACAGCTGTTCGCGAAACGCTAAGTGATATACAGATCACTGGCGGTGACATTGAAGCTGTTGGCGTCGGTATTGCTGGCTTATCAGCCGAACATTCGACGGCATGGCTGAGTGATGTGATGCGCGAGGTTCTGTCAGAGCCATATATCGCCCTCAGTTCGGATGTTGAAATTGCGCTGGTGGGTGCGCATGGTCGGCGGTGCGGGGTGTTGGTGCTGGCTGGAACAGGCAGCGCCGTTTATGGCGTGAATACGCTCGGTCAGTCGGTCATGGTCGGTGGTTGGGGCTATCTATTGGGAGATGAAGGCAGCGGCTACTGGGTCGGGCTTCAGGCGCTGCGGCTATTCACCCGTGCTGCTGATGGACAGCAGCTTACTGTTTCAGAAGCACAATCGCGGTTGCCACAATGTGTGGCTGAACAGTTGCAATTGAGTCGCCCTAAAGAACTGATTAGCTGGTTATATGGTGAACCGGCAACGGCTGCTGCGCGGCTAGCAGGGCTAGCACCGCTGGTGTTGACAGAGGCGGAGCGAGGGGATGAGTATGCGATATCAATCCTTAGCGCAGGCGCCAAGCATCTTGCAGAGATGGCTAAGAACGCACGTATGCTTCTGCACGAGCCTGATCTGCCAGTGGCTTTTGCGGGGGGAATGCTCTCAGGAGACAATGCGTTGAGCCGCAGCTTGTGTATTGCGCTAAATCTGCGCGAACAGCCAGTATCCCAATATTCGCCAGTAGTCGGCGCAGCTATACTGGCAAAGCAGCGGCTAACCGAACAAAAAGCAGTAGGCGACTAGATCATGACAGACATGCTGGTGAAACTTTACAGGCTGCCTCCGGTAGTCAATGAAATTGCAGCATTAGCCGAAAAGGGCGTGGATATTCGCCGCGCACTAGTGCCGGAAAAACATCATGTGGTGAATTGGGTACGGGAGAATTTTAGTGCTTTCTGGGAAAATGAGGCTGATGTCTCTTTCAGCCGGATGCCGGTTTCCTGTTTCATCGCGGTTGAAGATAAACAGCCTGTCGGGTTTGGTTGTTACGACACCACCTCGCGTGGGTTTTTCGGGCCGACGGGTGTAAGTGAATCAGCGCGTGGGCGGGGTATTGGCAAGGCGATCATGTTGGCCTGTATGCACGACATGATGGCACAGGGTTACATCTATGCCATCATCGGTACAGTGGGGCCAATCGAATATTATCAAAGGGTGGTTGGGGCTGTGGTCATTGAGGATTCAACGCCCAGTGTGCTGGCAGGTCTACTACGAGGCAAGCCTAAGCAGGAGATGTAAACCTGTATAAAAATAAATAACGGGAACGTGTAGTCAAGCGTTCCCGCTTGATTATGAACTGTATATGCCAGTTGAATGGAACTTGGACCTGAGGGGATTCGAACCCCTGACCTCTACAGTGCGATTGTAGCGCTCTCCCAGCTGAGCTACAGGCCCGGATAACCGCGCATTGTAGGGTTCTCCTGCCTCATTTGTCAAGTCACAACTACCGGAGTCGGATGGTCTTAAACCCATTGCGAACCGCTGCATTTTGGGTTCACTTTCTCGCGTGATATAATCCCCAAAACAAACTACAACATCTATATTGCTCTCTTGTGCTGATTGCGCCGCCGTACCTCAGAAATAATTCTTGAAATTGGCGCTTCAGCTTAGGAGTACTTCAGTTGACCTCGCTTGTTTACACTATTACCGAAACGCTTCGCTATCGAGGCGCAATCGGGCAGTGGAGCTGGGTGCTTCACCGCATAACCGGTCTAGGCGTACTATTTTTCCTCGTTTTACATGTCATTGACACCTCGTGGGCAGTGTTTTACCCGGATCTCTATGTGCGTGCCATCGCCAGCTATCAAAGCCCGCTGTTTACACTCGGTGAGTTCGGTCTGGTGGCATGCGTGGTATACCATGCCTATAACGGTTTCCGTATCGCCCTGATTGACTTTCGACCGAAGTGGTGGAAATACCAGCAGCGAGCCGCTTATATCGTTTTGGCAGCAACTGCCATTACCTTGGTGCCCGTGTTCATCCTGATGTTCCGCCATGTGCTGCACTTTTACGAAGACTCGCCGCAGGTGCTGCCGCTGGTTGACGTTATTAAAGAGCAGCTTCCGTTTGTGGCAGGTATCGCAATTGCAGTGATTGCCGCAATCCTCTTTTCGGCGGTTACAGGCCTGATCCTTGGTGATAAAAAGGGAAATGCGCGCAAAGGCAGCAAACTGGAACGCTTCTGGTGGTCGTTTATGCGCATCAGCGGTGTACTGATTATTCCGCTTGTTTTCGGTCATCTTGCCATGATGCACATTTTGCAAGGTGTGTTCGATATCACCGCGCAAACAACCGTGGTGGGTACACCATACATAAACGAGTCAGCAACAGCGGTGGAATTTGTTGCGAACCGATGGGGTCACATCGTCGGCGGTGTGTTCATCTGGCGTGTGTATGACTTTGCGTTGCTGGTGCTAGTCACTATTCACGGCTTCAACGGGCTGCGTTATGTACTGACCGACTACACAATGAAGAGTAATCTGTTCCGCCGCGCATCAGTTTATCTGGCGACAATCGGCGCAGTTGTGCTGCTTATCGTGGGCGGTGCGGCGCTGTTTAGCACTGTCCCCGCAGGAGCAATCGAGGAAGCAGAGCGCGAAGTGGAACTTCTTTATGGCGAAGCTGCGGATTCCAGCGCGGAAACAGAGATTCTGCCGACACCCGTAGAAACAGCCGAAGCCGGTAGCGGTGGTTAATCGCGCAGATTGAAACATAGCGGCATCAATGAAACTTTGAGGACTTTGAGCAATGGCAAATATTCATCAGTTTGACGCGATAGTTGTGGGTGCTGGCGGTGCTGGCCTCATGGCGGCGTTATACGCGACCAAAGGCGGCGCAAAAGTCGCCGTTGTCAGCAAGTTGTATCCTACGCGCAGTCATACGGGTACCGCGCAGGGCGGAATTGGTGCTGCGCTGGGTAATCTGGACGAAGACAAGCCTCTGTGGCACGCCTTTGATACTGTGAAGGGTGGCGACTACCTGACCGATCAGAATGCCGCAATGGTATTGGCGACTGAAGCAATTGACGCGGTTATCGAGTTGGAGCATATGGGTCTGCCTTTTGACCGTACAGACGAAGGGAAGATCAGCCAGCGTCGTTTCGGGGGGCATACCAGCAACTTTGGCGAAAAACCAGTGCGCCGCGCCTGTCACGCAGCAGACCGTACCGGTCACATGATTTTGCAGACGCTGTACCAACAGTGTATCAAGCACAATGTCACCTTCTTTGATGAGTTTCAGGTGGTGGATGTCATCCTCAATCAAGGTACATGTGTTGGCGTTGTTGCCATTCAGCTTGGTACGGGCGAACTGCATATCTTTCACAGCAAAGCCACGCTTTTTGCCACCGGCGGATGGGGGCGCGTGTGGTCGGTGACAAGTAACGCACATAGTTTGACAGGCGACGGCGCGGCGTTGACTTACCGGCGTGGAATCCCGATGCAGGACATGGAATTTTATCAATTCCATCCCACTGGTATTTATAGAATGGGCATCCTTATTACCGAAGGCGTACGCGGTGAAGGAGGCGTGTTGATCAATGGGCGTGGCGAGCGCTTCATGGAGAAATATGCGCCGCGAATTAAAGACCTCGCCAGTCGTGATGTTGTCAGCCGTGCGATCTATCTAGAATTGCGCGAGGGGAACGGAATCAAGGGTAAGGATTACGTTTATCTTGATGTGACTCCGCCGACCGTCAACAAATATCTGGCAGAAGCGGGCGAAACCCGTCGCATCACCGCTGAAGATGTCGAGAAGAAACTGCCCGATATTCTTGACTTCTGCCGCGTATATCTTGGTGTTGATCCGGTGAAGCAGCCGATGCCGATACAACCAACCGCCCATTATGCCATGGGTGGTATTCCTACCAACATCAACGGCGAAGTGGTGATGGATGCCAACTGGACAGTGCTTCCGGGCATGTATGCCGCAGGTGAGGTGGCCTGTGTAAGCTGTCATGGCGCGAACCGTCTTGGCACCAATTCGCTGGTAGACCTTGTAGTATTTGGGCGTCGCGGCGGTAAAGCGATGGCCGAACATGTGAAGAATGCTGATTTTGTCCCGCTTCCGCCGAATCCCGAAAAAGAAGTGGAAGCTGAAATGACCCGTATTCGTACCAGCAGCGGCAAGACACGTCCATTTGAACTCCGTCAGACAATGCAAAAAACGATGATGGAGAAGGTAGGCGTGTTCCGCGAAGCTTCGGGTATTGAAGAAGCTCTGAATACTGTTCGTGAACTGAAAACGCGTTTTCAGACTGATTTGAGCATTGATGATCGCGGCTATAAGTTCAATACGGACGTATTGGAAGCGTGGGAACTGGGTTGTTTGCTGGATCTGGCTGAAATCACCGCGATTGGCGCCTTGAACCGCAAGGAAAGCCGTGGTGCCCACAGCCGCGAAGATTATAAAGAGCGCGACGACGCCAATTGGTTGGTGCATTCGCTGGTCAAGAATTGCGCGCCGTCAGCCTTTGCCTCTGGTATCTACGATCCCGATCTGAACGTTGAAAAGAAAGTGGATATGTCGCTAGCAGCCGAAGATGAACGGTTCGTGCCAAAGGCGAGAACATATTAAAGGAAGGGCTAAGTGCCGGGTTCTGAGTGATGCGTATCAATAACTCAGTCCCGTGCGCGAAAGAAATGATTTTGACAGAGATGATTAGCTGAGAGATTGGTTCAACAGCATCGTTTTGAACCCGGTACTCAGCACTCAGAACCTATCAGGAATAACCAATGGACATGAAATTTCGCATTCGCCGTTTTAATCCCGAAGCTCCAGAAGGCAAGCGCAAACCCTACTGGCAGGAATTTACGTTAACCGGTGTTGAAGAGAACGATCGCGTATTAGAACTACTGCACCGCATTAAGTGGGAACAGGACGGTACGCTAACGCTGCGCCGCGCTTGTGCGCACGGCATTTGCGGCTCAGATGCGATGCGTATCAATGGTGTAAATAAGCTGGCCTGTAAAGTGCTGGCAAGGGATGTCGGTGAAAAAGTCCAGATCGAGCCGATTTTGGGCTTGCCTGTGCTAAAAGACCTTGTGGTGGATATGGAGCCGTTCTTTGACCACTATAAGAGTGTCCTGCCCTTCTTTATCAACAACTCGCCAGAACCGGAACGCGAACGCTTGCAAACTCAACATGACCGCGAACTATATGACGACACCACCAAATGCATCTTGTGTGCGTGCTGCACCACAAGCTGCCCCAGCTATTGGGCAAACGGCGAATACGTTGGTCCCGCGGCAATAGTTCAGGCTCATCGCTTCATCTTCGATACCCGTGATGAAGGCGCGAAAGAACGTCTGGACATTCTGGCCGATCCCAACGGCGTGTGGCGCTGCCGTACCATCTATAACTGCACGCCCGCCTGCCCGCGAGATATTCAGGTCACACGCGCTATCGGTGAAGTAAAATTGGCGATCATGCGTGGTTCACCAGAAGGCGTTATTAAGGAAGGTGTTGGCGAAATCGCCGTCAGCAACAGCTAACGCATTTCCAACAATCAACATGATATGGTGTAGGGGCGGTTTATGAACCGCCTCTTTTTATGTGCCTGTAGGCGCAACTATCAGTTCTAGTCCCTAAGCTTTGCCTGAACGACTGAGAACCCTAAGGCAAAGGCGCTCGCTCTGCGGGAGAGGGATTTGGGATCGGGCAAACGATGACTTTCTATCTCGAAGATGATGATCCACAACCGCGCGATATTGAAGAATCGTGGCGAACTTCTGACAGCGAAACCGATCTTGGCTGGGCGGAAGACAAAACGTGGACGAAGCGGCGTATTATTATCACTGCCATCATCTTGTTCGCGCTCCTCGCCTTTCTGGCAACTACGATGATCGGATTGCTGGATTTTTTGAACACGGTGACAGGCCGCGCGCCAACCCCCATACCAACACTCCCGCTGCCGAGAATTTAGGCGAGCCACGTTTCATTGTGACCGGTAGAGAGAAGGTCTTAAGACTTTATCGCGGCGGTCTCTGAGCAGCAGTCCCCGGTTTTGCAGACTTTGACTTATTGGGCTTGATGCCGCCACTCGCTGCCCTTGAAAATTGCCCGATTAACAATCCCATAACCGGCACCCACAACGCGGCAATGAAAATCCAACCGAGTATTGGAATCACTGCTAGCAGCCCAACGATCAACAGTGTAGCGAAGGTATACACCACATACTGCACCGCATCGCCCATATTCGTACTCAGGTCATCATATAACTGACCGAAGGCGAAAAAGGTGTTTAGACGTGGTTCTTCGGCAAAGCGACCAAGTCCCAGCGCGAAGAACGGCAGCATTAAAACGTTGTAAATCAGGATGATCGGCAGCAAGCAGCAGATGGAAGCAACGGTGACTGTATTGCCGACAATCTGCGATCCACCGCTAACTCCGATAATGAACGCCCAACCGCAGCCGAAGAATAAATTAGGCACGTTATAAATCAAAAACGCTACCAACACATTCGCGCCCGGCGTCAAAAAGCGCATCATGTTGTCCCACATCGGCAGAGGGGTAGGATCGCCCAGTCGAACGTTACGTACCATAGTGACCTGATACCCGAACAGCAGCGCCCATCCTGCCAGCCCGATCAAGATTGGCGTGAGCAGAATCGAGGCAATGGTTAGCGCGGCTACGATTGCCAGTTTGACGATGTAATCGCGGTCATTCAGGATGCTGTTCATCAGTGAGGTCGGGTTCATAGCGTGTTCCTAAAATGCGTCGGTTAGTTTTCGCTGTCGATCAGCCGGGACAGCCGAATTTGAAAGTCCCCGGTAGAAGTACCATCGCGCACACCAAAACGGGTGGCAGCGATTACATATTCACCGGTTGCCGGCAGGGTATAAGTCAGCACCGCATTGCGTGTATCCGAACTTGCATCATCATTTACCCCGCCGGGTAAATTGTTATTGTTAGCGTCTCGCAGCGTAATATACGGATCAAGGTTGCCAGTAAGCTGCTCCATCACAATCTCAATCTGATCGCCAATCGTGCCGTTAAATTGATAGAACACTGCATATCGCTCATTGGTGATACTGTTGCTTAATGTTTCTCCGTAACGGATGAAAATATCACCACCTTCACTGGCCTGCTGCTGCGGGGACGGATTAGTCACTACACCGGGTTCGCTGATACCGCTTTCGCCTCCATCGGTAATCCGGATCGCGGTTTCATAGCGCTGCCCCGGTAAAGTAGAGCCGAATGTTTGTATCACCTGCTCGCCAGAAACTTGAATATCAAGGTTGAATGTGGTGGCTTCGTTACGCCCACAGCCATCTTGATCCCATACCCAGACGCGATAATCACCCGGAATTGGCGTAGTACCGGGGAAGAATATATGCTCCACTGGCTGGATGCTTGGCGTCTGGCAGTTGGTGTTGCTGTCAATTTGCATCGCCCCACCGGATGACGCATTAGGGCGGCTGTAGGAAATGGTGTTTCCTTCCGGATCGCGCACATAAAGATTCAGATCGGCGCCGGTATTCCAGTTCAACGTAACCGTTACTGCACCCCGCTCCAGAGAAATTTCGCCTGCGCTTAAGGCCAGATCGTAGCTTCCTGTGGATGAACCGGACTGTAGCTCGCTGCGCGTTGCCATGATCAGATAGTCACCATCTTTGGGCAGCCTAAACTGCACAATACGGGCGTCACGGCGGGCGCTGGCGTTATCGTTAAACGTTAGTTCGTTTAGATCGCTGTCCATCAGAATCAGGTATGGATCGAGCGATTCACTCTCTGTAGCCATGGTGATTGTGACCAGATCACCTGTTTTGCCGCTGAAGCGATAAAACTGTGCCGGAACATCCTGAGAAATATCTCCCTGATAATCCTTGTTGTAGCTGGCATCAATGACTTCTAGCGTATTGATATTCAGCGGTGTGCTGTTTAGCCGCAGGTTATAGCCACTACTTCCTGTTAAGTCAGCATTGTCTACTTCCAGTAAGTACAGCCCGCTGCGAGGCAGGGTATTCCGCAGCGTAACAAAGCGTTCACCACTCGCTGATCCTAATTCTTGACCACTAACATCACGAAGGGTGATGCGTGGGCTAACTTCTCCGATGCTGTCCGTGGTGAACATAATCACATTGAGCTGATCGCCTATTCTGCCGTTGACCAGATAGCTTGTAGATGGCGCGGCGGGTTCGAAGGTGCCATTGACCTGTGTACCCACATCAAGCATGGTTGCCGCAATCGCGTTGACGAATAAATCGAAAGAACCCGAACCGTCTCCACCCGCTTCAATCAAATACCATCCGGGTTCGGTTATGGTCGCAAAGACAACCGTTTCATTTTCCGCTGTTTGTATTTCCCGCCCGATAGGCTGATTATCACGCCCCAGCAGCCTCAGACGTGGCGCAAGATCACCGCCTGTTCCGGTCATGATCGCACGGATTAAATCCCCCTGCCGTGCCCCGATGGCATAATACGCGACAGGTGTTTCCGCATTTAGCACGCCCGCCGCGCGGTTCTGGTTGGTGATATCCGTGAAAGGCACGCCGAAATCTGGGCTAGCGTTGAGTGGGTCAACCGGCGTTTGCTCGATGGTGGTGCCGCTTAAAGTTAACGTTAGCCGGAAGGTACCAGACGTAAGAACGCCTGTGGTGCTTTCTGGGGTGAAGCGCGTAGCCTCAATCTCATACTGCCCTGATTGTGGCAGGGTAAGGGCGATACGTGCCGCGCGGCTGCCGGTGGTTTCGTCATCATTACGCCCGATAACACTGCCATCTGGCGCATACAGTGTCAGCAGCGGATCAAGATCGCCTGATGTAGTCTGCATACGAATGGTCACGCTGTCCCCACTGGTTGCGTTGAAGCTGTAGCGTACTGCGGGAAAGGTGTCGTTGATATTGCCTTCGATGCTGCCCGGTGACAATGGAAATACCGGTAGCGAGGTTGTCGTCGGTGAAATTCCCGGCGAAGTTGTTGGTGTTATCTCTGGAG
Source organism: uncultured Pleurocapsa sp. (assembly GCA_964493565.1). Classification (GTDB taxonomy): domain Bacteria; phylum Chloroflexota; class Anaerolineae; order Aggregatilineales; family Phototrophicaceae; genus Flexifilum. The sequence goes on from CAZBPB010000001.1 coordinate 27,843, forward strand.
GCGGGGTTGGTGTGACCGTTGCCAATCGGATTTGCGCAAAGGTGGGGGAGGGTGTAGGCGGCGCGGGTGTTTGTGCCGATGCCGCGCTGCCGATCGTCAGGATCAGTGCGGTGGTGAGGGTGGAAAAAGCAAGCGCAGGCAGTATTTTTCGAGCAATCATATGCTCAAAACTATAGCATAAACGGTTTATTTTCGGTTTAGAAAGTGGTTTTTGTTGCGGTATGCTTCATGTAAATCAACAGTTCATGAAGCTGTACACAAAATTGGGGCGGTTCGCCAACCGCCCCAATTTTACGTTTCATCCCGGCTCTTTGATACCGCCGGTCACTTCGCTAATCCGCGTCTGGTCAACTTCATCCATTGCGACGGTTTCACCCTCACGCTGATCGCCATCACCCTTCTTGACCAACCACGCCCTACCGCCTTCATCGCTCTTAATGATGACCGGGTGACCACCCTGCTCGTTGCGTCCCATCATCAGTTCAACCGAATCCACGCTGGGCGGAATCACGCTGGTTTCATGCCCATCCCACATGCGGCGTGGGAAGCCCAAGTCGCCAATGGTTTTATCAGCATGATTTTCGTTGATATTTTTACGCGCTTTTTCGCTCAAGCCAGAAATATGTAGTGCCAGGATACGAGTGCGTTCCTTACCCTTTTCCGGCTCGATATCTGGAATATGAATTTCCAGAATACCGCGCACGCTGGAACTGGTATTATGATCGCTCAGCTTGCTCATATTGGTACCCTCTTTGGTCAAGAGGTTTTCTTGCTGCTGGGCATTCGGGTCTAGATCGTGCTGCGCCTGATAGGCCGCATATTGTTGAATGCCGGTTAGATATTGTTTCTCATTCGCGCCTTCCGCGCCCTTATTTACGGCGATGTTGAGATCTTGCGCTTTGTGTAAGCGGAAGGTCTTGGGATCTTGTTCTCTGGCACCCGGGCCGGGCATCATATTGCGTAAGTCCGGCGCGAATACATGTAGTAGTTGATCAAGTGCATGACGCTTGGCTTTGAACATACCGTTTCGCTGCGCGTCAATGAAGAGTTCTAGCGATGCGGGTTGGGTTGTATGAACAGAATCTATTTCTTCCTTAATGACGCGGTTTGTCTCCTCATGAAGTTTGCCAAACACAGCACCGATACCACTGTCCACAACTTTATCGCCGGTTTCAAACCCGCTAACCTTCAGATATTCTGCTAGTACCGTCTGGAAAATACCAAATGGCCCTGTCGCTCCGTAAAGCATATCAACGACTGTTGTGGCAGCTTTTTCCAGCAGTGCAAACACGATTTTTTCGCCTAGCGGCTGATTTGGTTTCTCTTCTACGCGCAAATCGCGCTCAAGGTTGACCAGTGCTGAGTTTTGCGCTTGCAGAATATCGAAATAGGCAAGCACGATGTCGCCAATCCGTGACTCAAGCGCAGGGTCAACTTCTCCATTCGGCGTCGGGTTAGGATTCGGGTTGGGATTCGGATTAGGATTTGGCCCTGGCCCGTTTCCGCCTTTATTTAGCTCATCAAGTTTTTCCATCGTACCCGGGCCAACGTCGCCAAACTGCTCCGAGCCAAGCTGGTGTTTTGCCTTGAACTGTTTAACTCCGTTAGCTGTTTCGTTTCCATATTTTGCATCAGCGCCAAATTGTGGCAGCGGGATACCGTCACGCATCAGCGCCTCTTGAACTTTTTGAACGGAACCCCCTTTGTCACCAATTTTAAGGCGGGCATTGTTCTTGTTATTGAGCACTTCTTCTAACAGCACATCTCCTTGAAAAACCGTACTTTCAAACGTCATTGCAGGGCGCGCGCCCAATGCTCGACTTATGGCAGCATTTCCCATATTTCGTTGTAAGAATGCAAAACCGCCCTGAGTCGCATTGGTTTTGGCCCGTACTTCACCGGTAGTTACGTGTTTGGTCTGTAGATTTCCTGCAGGAGAAGCGTGAGTCTTTCCGGCGAAGGTATGCATGCGCATACTCATTCCTTTCGCCTAAGCAAGCATTACGAAAATGGAATGAAAACGTATTTTATGCAATACAAAGTGTAGCACTAAACGTAATTTGCGCTATCAGCATGTTCGTAAGACAGAAAGTTACTCGACCACCTTCAGGCACACTGGTAGGGGAACATTGAGCATATTCCCCGTCTGCGTTAGCCGCCCTGTATCTTGATCAATTTCAAAAACAATCAACGAGTCGCTGTCTTGATGCGCAACCAGTAGATAATTCTCAGTCAGGTCAAGTGCAAAGTTACGGGGCGTTTTGCCGCCTGATGGTACTGTTTCTATCAGCGCCAGAGTTCCATCCTGCGGACTGACCGCAATTGTCGCAATACAGTCATAACCGCGGTTGGAAGCATACAAGAATTTGCCGGAACGGGTAATATGAATATCTGCGCCCCAGCGCCGGCCTTCAAAATCATCTGGCAGAACGCTAAGTGTCTGCTTGTGCAGCAATTTGCCCGTTTCCACAGCGTAGTCATAGACTCCGATTGAGAAATTGAGTTCATTGATTACATACAGCAGGCGTCCGTTCGGATGGAACAGCAGATGACGTGGCCCCGCACCCGGTACAACGTCAACGGCACTGTGAAGCATCAATTGTCCGGTTATAGGATCAAAACGAAAGACCTGTACTTGATCCATACCCAGATCGGCTGCCAGCACATAATGTTCTTCCGGGTCAAAGATCACGCAGTGGGCATGAGCGCTCTCTTGTCGTTCAGTATTCACGCTGTGACCATGATTCTGGTGGATAAATGCGGCTTCCTCGAGCTGTCCGCTTTCCATAATCGGGAATACCGTCAGGTTGCCACCGGTGTAATTGGCGACCAAAGCCCATTTTTCGGCAGCATCCAGCGTGATATAGCATGGCGCTTCGCCAATGGCAATACTGCTTACGCCGCCACCAGAAGCGTCGTTGAATGAAGATTCTTCGTTCACAGCAAAGAGACGATTTCCATCTTTGGAGACTGCCAGATACGAAGGATTAGGCACATTGGAAATTACATCACGTAGTTCCAACGTTCCCGTATTGGCATCGAATTCGCAAATATAGATACTTTCCGGGCGGTGTGGCTGATCTTCGCTTCGCCGGGTATAGGTGCCAACGTAAACACGCTGTTTTGCTTGTGAAGGCATAGTTCAATCACTTTTCCAGTGCTTGTGTTCGATTCGATGGTCAGCGCCACCTGCGCCTGGAATACGGGGCAGCGTGGACGTGTAGATTTAAAGGCAGACAAAATTTTCATGGGTCGGTAGCTTTAATGCTGGCGTATACGAAGTCACTTTTTTTCTTCGCCTGTAGAGCCTACCACCATTCGCCCTTTCTTTGAAAGTCAAACCAAACAACTATCAGTAATTTCAACGAACAGGGCTTCATTGTCAGGAAAACCCCCCGAAGAATGCTGGCGAGATTTAACCGGGAGTTCTGCAGCAAAGATGGCGCGATAAGAACATATTTGCTTGTATACATGATCTGATTTTGGGCGAGTGATCCTAACCCGATGTTTTTTAACCCTGAACCCTCCGCTATAATCTGAATCATCGCATCTAAAAGAATTTCACCCACATTCATGGTTTCTTCCACTCAGTTAATTCTTCGCCGCCGCAACCGCAAATCTCGCAGACAAAATGAAAGCTCGCGCCGCACCTTCTGGTGGACGTTCTTCGGAATTATTTTCGGAATCCTGTTTATTTTGCCATTAGGCGGTGCGGTCACCGGGGCTGCTGCGCTTTATCTCACTTCGACTGGCGATATTCCTACGCCACAGGAAAGCCTGAGTGCGCTGGCTTCGCAGGGTGTTACGCGCTTTTATGATGCGTCGGGAGATCGCCTGCTTTACAGCCTTGAAGATCCCCTTGGCGATCAACGCAATTGGGTCACTTTGGAGTCTATACCCGCGTATATCAGCGATTCGCTGCTGGCGATGGAAGACTCCGATTTTCTACAAGCAGAGGGCTTTAATCCGCTTACCACTGCTGGAAACCTCTGGCGTAATACGCTGATTGATACCTTGCCTGCCGACATGAGCATTACCGGGCGGTTGGTGCGTAACCTGCTAAATCCTGCGGCAGATGCATGGAATGAAAATGATGCCCGTACCCGTGAAATTGCGCTGGTCGCCGAAATCAACCGTATTTACAGACCGCAAGATATTCTGGAATGGCATCTAAACACGGAGTATTTTGGCAGCGAGGCTTATGGTATCGAAGCTGCCTCGCAAATTTACCTGGGTAAACCAGCCGCCAATCTCACATTGGCGGAAGCTGCCCTGTTAGCCGCCATTCCCAACGCTCCCCAGTACAACCCGTTTGAAGATGAAGTGGCTGCCCGCGCGCGCGGTCTGGATACTCTGCGGGTGCTCTATTCCACCGGACGCATCAGCGACGAACAATTCAATATCGCCGCAGACCAGCAAATTGCCATCAGCCGGGAAAGCTATGTACAGCAGCTCGCTCCCGATTTTATGAACTACGCACGCAGTCAGGCAGAAACTATCCTCAATAACTTAGGCTACGAAGGGCGGCAGTTGGTGGCGCGTGGCGGCTTGACGATCACTACCACCTTAGACGTTGACCTCTATTTGCAGGCAGAATGTGCCATGCGTGGGCAAATTGCTCGGTTGAGTGGGTTGACTGCGCCAACCGATACTCTGGATGGTTCATCCTGTACAGGTACCGCGTTCCTTCCTGCAACGGGGGGGGCAGGCACAGATTCTCCGCCCGATAGTGGCTCGATAGTTATCCTTGACGCGCAAACCGGCGAAATCCGCGCGTTGGTGGGCGATGCGACAGTCGCTAATGTTCAACCCGGCGTTACTTTACAGCCGTTTGTCTATCTTGATTCCTTCGTCGTCCCAAGACGATTGACCAGCCCTGCAACTATGGCGCTGGATATTCCATTGTCTTTCCCCGGTGCGGAAGAGGGATTGATCTACACACCCACCAATCCCGACAACGAATTTTACGGGGTGATGAATTTGCGTTCGGCGATGGGCGCGGCATTGCTCCCGCCAGCGGTAGATGTGGCCTATCGGCAGGGTATGGGCAGTGTCTTGAACACGGCCCACCGCATGGGGCTGAACAGCCTCGCTGATGATACCTATGATGTGATGCTGCTTGAGCGCGGCGGGCGGGTTTCCCCGCTCGATCTCGCTTACGCTTATTCGGTGTTTGCCTCGTTGGGTGACATGCGCGGTGTGCCGGTAGAGCCGGTAGCCAATGGCTTTCGCGGTCGCGATCCTGTTGCCGTGGCGCAAATTCAGGATCGTGATGGCAACATTCTCTGGCAGTATGACAGCGCTAACGCTGCCACCTGCAACACGCTTGATACCTGTACTCCAGTGCTTGAAGACACGCTCGCTTATGTCATTAACGACGTGTATGCAGATGCAGAAACCCGTTGGGAGACGCTTGGGCAAAGTAACCCGCTTGCAATTTCGCGTCCCGCGGCAGTCATCAATGGCCCGGCAGGGGATAACATCGAAAGCTGGACTATTGGCTATACCCCGCAGCTCGTCACCGTAGTGAATATGCATCGTGAAGATCGCCAGTCCATGAGCTTGTCATCATGGATGACAGAAGGGGCGGCGACCGTGTGGCGCGCCGTGATGGATTATGTAACCACACGCGATGCCATCCCGTCGGTGAATTGGGAGCGTACGGCGTTGGAGCATCCGGATCAAATCGTAGAGATGCCGGTATGCGAACGCAGTGGCATGCTGCCCAACGGTGTTTGCCCCGCGTACATGGAAATCTTCCGCAACGGTATGCAGCCGCGTCAGACCGATACGTTCTGGCAGCAGGTAGATGTAAATGATCGCACCGGTCAGCTTGCCACCGTGAATACAGCGCCGGAACTGGTTGCCCAGCGTACTTACTTTGTGCCACCTGATGAAGCGGTAGATTGGTGGCGCGCAAATAACTTACCGATGAAGCCCATCGAATATGACACGCTCAGCGTTCCAGAATTATTCACTTCAGTGCGCCTGATTCAGCCAGAAGCCTACAGCTATGTTGGTGGTGAAGTCGAAATTTATGCCGATATGGACACAGATCAGCTGCAATATTTCCAGTTGAGCTACGGGCAGGGTTTTAGTCCTAGTCAATGGATAGATATTGGTGGGCGGCAAACTGAATTTAGTCCGGGTGTGCCGATTGGTGTATGGGATACCACAGGGCTGGAAGGCTTATACAGTCTGCGTCTTGTTATGACGCTGGACGACAATCGCTTTGAAAGTGATGCTGTACAGGTAACAGTTGACAATATTTCGCCTACGATTTCTCTGAACCTGACTGAACCGGGACGTGTTTACCGTTTCCCCGGAGATTCTGAAATCAGTCTGGAAGCACAGGCTGTAGATAACGTCACCATCAGCCGCGTAGAATTCTTCCGCAATGGGCAGCCATTGGGTGCAGATGAAAGCTGGCCATATCAGGTGAACGTAGGCATCAACAGCGCGGGGACACAGCAGTTCACCGCAGTTGTTTACGACGCCTTTGGCAACAGCGCGCAGACTGATTTTACGGTAGAGGTACTGCGCTCAGGGGCATAACGTTTGCTGTCGAAATGAACTTTGGCGTATAGCCGCTCGTGTTGTAGTTGTTTATGGAGAGCTGAATTTACTTTAAACAGTATTTACTGTCGCCTCATTGGGCGGCGCTGGCCTGAATTTTCGCCACACGCGCCGCAAGCCTTCGGGGTTTACCAGCCCACCCGGCAGGTAGATGATCACCAGCAGAAGTATTGCCCCGTTGATGATCCCGCGATACTCGTTGGTAAAGCGCAGCACTTCAGGCAGCGCCGTCAGTAGAAATGCGCCCACGATTGGTCCGAATACCGTAGACGTTCCCCCGAGAACCGCAAACGCTAGAATATCTACTGCCTGATTGAAGCCAAAATCCGCGGGGCTGATAATACGGGTTAGGTGGGCGCTCATTACGCCAGCCGCCGCTGCTAGCATCGCGCTGAAGATGAACACTACATTTTTGGTATACACCACGTTGACGCCCATATTGGCTGCTGCGCGTTCATCCTGCCGCACCGCCGCCATCGCCCGCCCGAATCGCGATTTTTGCAACCGCCAGATGAAGTAGACAGCCAGCGCCAGCAAAAGCAGTAAATGCCATGTTTCGGTTATTTTGGGGATTTGCTTGATTCCCAGCGCCCCACCGGTGATTTCCACCCGTTCACCCACGATAGATGATGCCACCTGATCCATGTTCAGTAGGGTGATACGCACAATTTCGCCGAATCCGATAGTCGCGATTGCAAGGTATATATCTCGAAGCCGCAGCACAGGCAGCCCGACGGGTATAGCCACCAACCCACCCGCAACCATTCCCCCGATCAGCCCGATAATTAACGGCATGTCAAAGGTTTGGATCAGTATTGCGCCTGTGAACGCGCCAATCGCCATGAAGCCAGCGTTTGCCAGCGAAAACATCCCCGTGATCAGCGTAAGGTATACGCTCAAACCGAGAAGGGCGTTGACCAGCATAAACTGGAATACGGGTTCGCTAATACCGATACTGCGGAAGAAGTCCATAGTTAGTTCAGTGATGTGTGCCGGGTAACGACTGATGAGCGAAAGCCGTAATTTGGATGAGTGAGTCGTAGTAGCTGCTCATCCCCGTTTGCTTTACGCCCTTATATCTTCCTTCTGACCGATCAAGCCCTGAGGCCGCACCAATAGGATCAAGAATAACAACAGATAAACGATAGCGTCACGGAAATTGCTGCGTAAAAAGGCAATGCTGAATACTTCGATAGCCGCCACAATGAACCCGCCCAGCACGGCGCCTTTGATATTGCCTAAACCGCCGAGCACGATTACCGTCAGCCCTTTGAGCGCAATTGATTCACCCATTGAGGGATCCATCGAATTATACGCCAATCCGAACAGCGTTCCCGCCGCGCCGGCCAGTACGCCAGCAAGGAAGAAGGTAATACCGTAAATGCGGCTGACGTTTACCCCGAGTAGTGATGCCGTCCGCGCATTATAGGCAACTGCCCGCATACGCATCCCCAGCTTAGTGCGTTGAATCAATGCTTGCAGCAGCAGCATTAAACCCAATGCCGCCACCAGCACGATTACCTGTATCGGCGTAACGCTAAAAGGTAGGCCGGGGATGGGGTCGTCAGGAATGCTGCCTAATGGGAAACGCTGTACCGAGGTGGTAAATACACGCTCTGCCAGCGCGACCAGAAATATTGCCGCCCCGATGCTGGAAATTAGTTGCGAGATACGTGGTGCGCCGCGCTTGCGCAGTGGCGCAAATGCCACCTTTTCCAGCAGGTAAGAGATGATGCCTGCGCCGAGCATACCAAGCAATGCGGCTAATGGTATCGGAATCGAAAACGAAAGTACCGCAGTTAGGGCGATAAATGCGCCCCATGTAAATACCGCGCTGTGGGCTAGATTCAACACGCCCAATACACTGAATACCAGCGCATAGCCCAGCGCGAACAGGCTGTAAACCGATCCTAACCAGATGGCGTTGATAACTTGCTGTGTCAGGTTCATGAATGATTCAATATAGTGGCTTCAATCGTAATGGGGCACAGCAAAGGTTGTGCCCCATATACCCTAAACTGTTATGACGCTGGTGTAGCTTCAGCTTCAGGTTCACTGCTTATCAGAGGCAGGAACATGCCATCCTGTGCTACCTGTGTAATTGAAGGGTGAACTGGATTGCGATTCTCATCAAACGTGAACGAGCCAAGGGGCGATTCAATGGCAGGTAGAGCAGCCAGAGCATCACGAATGGCTGCGCGGTCAGTTGAGTCTGCGCAGCGGATAGCCGATGCGATCAACCATGTGCCGGTGTATGCCTGAGATGCAAACTGGTCGGGCGGGTTTCCTGTTGCTTCGGTGAATGCATCAACAAAAGCGGTGCTGAGCGGATTCTCGCTAGCGCCGTTCCACGCTGCGCCAACGATCAAACCGTCACTATCAGCGCCAGTTTGCGTCAGGATGGCCGGGCTGTTAAAGCCGTTGCCGCCCACGATCGGGCCAGTGAAACCAAGCGCGCGTGCCTGTTGGATGATAGGGGTGGCTTCTGCCGCTAACGCTGAAACGAAAAGCCCATCCGGGCTTGCGCCGATCAAGTTAGTCAACTGAGCGTTAAAGTCGGTATCCCCTGTAGCGAAGGTTTCTTCGCCAACGATATTTACACCGGCTTCCGCCAGTTCTTCAGCCATTACTTCGAAACCACTCACGGTGAAGTCATCGTCGTTGCCATACAGCAGACCAACACTTGCGAGGCCTAATTCTGCCACAGCGTCAGCAACGGTCCCGGGGATCACGCTGGCTTCTGGCAGGCTGTTGCGAAAAACAAAATCGCCCATATCGGTGATTCCACTGGCCGTGTTACTCACCCCTAGCACAACCACGCCTGCTTCCTGTGCAATCGGGTCTGCCGAGAAGGCTTCGCGGGAGAGCGTCGGGCCAATTACTGCCACTACGCCATCTTCGTCTACCAGCTTGGTCATCGCTGCAATCGCCTGCTCATTTTCACTGGCGCTGTCCTCAAACAGAATGTTGATGCTGTTGCCTTCCCCGAGAAATCCCCAGTCATTAATCTGGTCAACCGCCAACTGCACCGCAGCTTGCTGCACACCGCCATACACAGAAGCAGCACCGCTGATGGTGAAAATTGCGCCTACTGGAATAGCCCCTGAAAGATTAGCGGGTACTGGACATTCTTCAGCAATATCGCTGCCCATTGTCGGCGCATCATCTTGAGCAAACATCAGCGTTGGCGTAAGCAGTAGTGCCGACAAACCTAATAATGCGGCAGTTTTTCGAAGCATCATTCAACTCCTCAACAATATTTATTCAGACTAAACGATCTTGCCATACGGGGGTATTGCACCGAGCAAAGGCAAGTTCAGTTCATTTTAGCGCGGTATAAAAGTACGGGCAAAGAGATAGGTAAAAGATACAAATAGCCGTCGTATGGCTTGAATGGCGATTCAACGTTCGCCAAATGCATTCGGATCGTTGGGTTCGAATCTACTTTTAGGATTGCAAGATGCGGCGCGAAGAATCGTCCGCTACATATTCGCTTTGTGCGCGTTCACTTTCAGGATCAGGGTATCCAGAGCGCAAGACCAGATCGTGCAAATTGATATCGGCAACCACATCATAGCCGACGAGTAAACTTGCCAGCACAATATCACCGACAAGTAACAATCGCGCAAAATTGCCGAACTGCCCTTGAAATGCGGTGAATAGAACTGCGAACACACGCTCACGTAGATCGATATCCACGATCCCAGCACCGGGATAACTAACGCGCCAGTTTTGCTGTGAAGCGCCTAATGTGCAAATGCTGTCGCGAATCTGCACAAGTTTTGCGATTGCGGCTTTACGATCTTGTGCATCTAAAAGGCGGCTTCCGCTGCGGTAGGGTAGATTCGTGATTTGCGCGTAAATTTCGCCGGGGGGTGTTATTCTGACGAGCTTATGTAACGCGGTATCCTGAATTCCCAACGCCTGCGCTAAAGCAGCTAGACAAGCGCGGTAATAACTTGCGCGTTTCGGCTTATCGGCACAGCTATCCAGTCGCCAGATTAACGAAAGGTAGTCGCCAAAATCCAGCGATAATCGTGGCGGTTCCTGAGGCGAATATGAACTCAGAAGCTGGTTAATACGCGCTTGCTCAAAACGACTGTAGGAAGACATATCCCCCCGGTAAACCAGAAATGCTGTGCTGTTAGGCCAATGAGTGCCGCATTTGTGGAGTTAGATGACCATGCCGCGAGCGAAGTTTCCACGTTTCAATGGCCGCCTCTCGCTGGATGCGAACGTCCATCTTGGATTGCCCCCGTTTTCGATCTGGAAAATAAATCGGGATTTCTGTCAGCTTATATCCTAGACGATAGGCGATATACGCCATCTCTACTTGAAACACGTAACCATTAGATTGTATGCGGCTGAGATCCATACCGATCAGGGTTTCACGCCGCCATAGCCGGAAACCAGCAGTAGCATCGCTGATAGGTACATTCAATATGCTGCGGACGTACCATTTGTTAGCGAAAGTGCTAAGCAGCTTACGGTAAAAGCTCCACGATTCATCAACGCTGCCACCTTTTGCATAGCGCGACCCGCACACCATATCATAGCCTTCGTTGATTTTTGCAATCATCTCAAGAATGTACTTGGGTTGGTGCGAAAAATCAGCATCCATCTGCAATATCAACTTCGCATCCATCGCGATAGCCTGCCTGAAACCGGCGATGTAGGCGGGGCCAAGACCATTTTTTTCGGTGCGATGTAGAACGTGCATATGCCCAACATGCTTTTGTGCCAGTTCGTCAGCAAGTTGACCAGTCCCATCCGGTGAGTTGTCGTCCACCACCAGAATGTTTAAATCATTCACTGGAAGCTCAAATAACGCCTCAGTGATTAAGGGCAGGTTCTCAGTCTCATTATAGGTAGGAAGAACCACCATCAATTCAGGCATATCGGGTAAATAGGATTTCTATAATCCGCCTCTGGCGTGCGGGCTGGAGCAATTTTGATTCAAGTCTCACAGTCTAAGGTAACGCCAAAGTTGACACAAGATCAAAAACATTCCCCAATCCATGTATTCCATGACAAAACCATCGAAAGCATCTCTCTTGGTTATAGTTGGTCATAAGCGCGAGGCGTAGAATGAGAACAATGTTTTCTTAAACCACACCTCACATCACTATGTCACTTCTCCGCGAGCGGCGCTATTTAGTGCTGTTTCTCATTGTATTTGTCAACTTTCTTGGCGGAACAATCGTACTGCCGATGCTTCCGCTGTATTCCCAACGCCGTTTTGGAGCTTCTCCTGAGCAAATATCGCTGTTGCTGGCGGCCTTCTTTGCTGCGCAATTTTTAGCCGCGCCGGTTCTCGGCAGGCTTTCGGATAAATACGGTCGCCTGCCCGTGCTTCTTTACAGCCAGATCGGGACGGTGATCAGTTTCATTATGATGGCTGTAGCGCAGGATTTTACGCTGCTGCTGCTAGCCAGAATCCTCGACGGCGTGACCGGTGGTAATGTGATCGTCGCTCAGGCATACGTCAGCGATATCACGCCCAAAGAGAAGCGCACGCAGGGCTTAGGTATCATCTTCATGGCTTTTGGTCTGGGTTACATCCTGGGGCCTGCGTTAGGTGGCTTGATTGCTGCCATTGGTAATGACCGACTGCCATTTTTCATCGGCGCGGCTGTAACCATTGTGACCGTAATGCTCACCTGGCTCAAGCTGGATGAATCGCTGCCCAGGGCGAAACGTCTGGAGCGCAAAGTTCAAGGCCGCGCCCAGATGAAACCCGCAGAAATTATTGGGAATCGCTCACTGCTGCTCATTCTGCTGATCGGCTTTGCTGCCCAGTTCAGCATTGCTGTTTTGCAGTCAACTATTGCGCTCTACGCTGAAGTTGAGCTGTTTCCGGGAGCGGGCGAACAAACGGTTAATCTTGGTGTGGGCTTGATGTTGACCTGTATCGGCATCGGGCAGTTTATCACCCAGATCGCGCTGCTGCGTCCCGCGTTGAAGCGTTTTGGCGAACACCGCTTGATCGTTATCGGTGATATGCTCCGGGCGGTGGGCATGCTTTCCGTAATTCTATTCCAGTCACCTGTACTGGTAGGTGCCGTTTCTTTGATTTTGATCGCCTTTGGCAGCGGGTTGATGATGCCTTCGCTTCAGGCACTGGTAACAACATCAGTGCGCGAAGAGATCAGCGGCGGCATGCTCGGTGTTTACAACGCTTCAACCAGCCTTGGTCTGATTATCGGCACGGCTATCGGCGGTATCCTGTTTAGCGCAGGACATCAGATACCTTTCTGGGTAGCCGGTATCGTGCTGCTGCTCACCGCGCTGCCAGCCATCTACTTGATGCATCGCGGCGGGAGCGATCTCGCTGTTGTGGAAGGCGCGCCGGTCATCAGTCGCGCTTAACGAGCAGTAAT
>CAZBPB010000001.1:40808-44435 GCA_964493565.1 uncultured Pleurocapsa sp.
CGCGCAGCCAACCTGATCGCGTGTTTTTATTTGGGTTGAAATCCTGCATCTGCGCTATTCCTACGCTCTAATTGACAAATTATTCCCCCTCTGAGCAGTATTTTGCCCTACCTCCACGTCTTTAATAGTGCATAGAGTTAGGAGCAATCATGCAGGATGATTTTGACGAGCAGGCGCTAATCAGTCAGGCATTAGAAGATCCAGAGATGTTCCGTGAACTTTATGATCGCTATTTCAAACGCATATATGCTTATGTAGCTTCGCGTGTTGACCAGCAGGCAGATGCCGAAGATATCGTTTCTGAAATTTTTCTGAGCGTTGTCAAAAATTTATCGCAGTTACGCGGCCAATACGCAACCAGTTTTGCTGCATGGCTGTTTGTTATCGCCCGTAATGCTGTAACGGATCACTATCGCCGCAAAGAAAATGTTAGTTCGGCTGTCCCTTTCGAATCTGCATCTGTTCACATAAGCACAGAATCAGATCCCGGTATTACCGTGCTGAACAGAGAAGGGATAGCACAACTTCGGGGGATGATTGCTGCTTTGCCAGAGCGTAAACGGGAAATTATTACGCTCAAGTATTATGGCAATTTGCGGAATCAGGAAATTGCGGCGGTGTTACAAATTGGCGAAAAGACAGTCGCCGCCTACTTAAGCCGCGCCCTAGATGAACTCTATGAGAAATATACTGTCCTGCAATCCGAAGAAAGGCGGTAGGTTATGACGCTTAATTCTGGTCAACAATCCGGGGAAAAGATGCAAGCATTGGCCGAATTTGAAAATCAACTTGTACTTTCGGCTCCTAGACCGCCTGAAAACTATCAACAGGAATTGCTACGGCGACTATTGAAAGAATTTGAATCGCGAAACGATGCTAAACAACCTTTGACTATGCCACCTTTGCCCGGGCGTAAAAGATTTTCTGCCCGAACAGCAATCATTATAGCGGCGGCATTTCTGTTGGGTATCGGCGCGGTTTTTGCCGTTGCCAGTGTTTTACAGCAGTATATTGGTCAGGATGACGGGTTAGCGGCAATCTACGAGCAGGGTTTAGGGCATGAGATTGGCCTCAGCCAGTCGCATGAAGGGTATACCGTTACGTTGGAATGGGCGTATGCTGACGGCAATCGCCTGACCCTCGCCTATACGATAGTAGGTATCCCGGGTACCCAATACACGAACCTGGAAGGTAGTCACAGATTGAGTATACGAGCTAGTGGAGTGGAGATTCCTTTTTATATGGGTAGGGGAATCTTTACCGGCGTTAACGGGGAATTTCCCGGCGCGCTTCCAGGTGAAATAGTGCCGACCACCGATCGCAGCCTTATCATCGGAACCTACGATATGAGCGGTATTGTGGGTAGCGATAATCCCACTCTCGAATTACATCTGGAAGTTGAGGCGCAAAGTATTACGCTGCAAAAGCGCACAGAATTGCCTATAGAGCGATTCGCTGAGATGTATGAAGGTCCGGATGCTGTTTTTACTTTTGACTTCAGTATCCCGTTAGTTGATGCTGTTCGTGTGCTGGATACCCCGTTAGAGGCAGCCGATCAGGACATTATCGTAACGCTGGATCGGGTTGTAATTTCGCCGTCGCAGACGCGGGTTGTGATCTGTTTTATGCCGCCTGATCCGGCGCGCCGGTGGACGGCCATCCCATTTTTGACCACAGACGAAGGCGATGTTCCAGGCGGCGGTGGAGTAAATCCGTACATGGATGGCGAACGTGCCTGCAACGATTACACTTACTTTGCAGGGATGTTTGACTACACTGGCGAATGGCGGCTTGAAGTGACCGAACTCATCGGTTTTGGTACGGGCGGCGGCAACGACCAACAGCGTATTGCAGGATCGTGGAATTTCGATTTTGTCGTTCCCTAGATCGCCAATTTGCCGGATTGAAGAAGGCATGCGCTTAATTGAGCGCTTGTCTTCTTCCTGAAATATCTTTATCCCTGCTCAACGTCTGGTTGTAGTTTCATCGCCACCGAATTAATGCAGTAGCGCAAACCAGTGGTGTCTCGCGGGCCATCCTCAAATACATGGCCCAGATGCGATCCGCAACTGCTGCACAGTACTTCTACGCGCTGCATCCCATAGCTGTTATCCTGCCGCAGTTCCACATTCCCCTTATCCATAACATCCCAGAAACTAGGCCAACCGCAGTGAGAATCGAATTTGGTGTCCGATTCAAACAGCGGTTGCCCGCAGGCGGCACAAAGATAAATGCCCGGTGTTTTCGTGTTCACATATTCGCCCGTGAAGGGACGTTCAGTACCATGCTGGCGCAGCACCGCATATTGTTCTGGTGTCAACTGCTCACGCCACTCGGCATCAGTCTTGGAAATTCTATCGGTCATGGGAAAATCCTTTTATCATGAGCATGACGGACGAAATAGCAAGGCCTCAGCTTCGAGAGATAATGCTGGTTCATTGGGTGGGATCAGGAAGGTAGATGGCTTGCTTCTACAGATTTAGACGTTAATGATGCCTTACATGTTACGTCGTTTTTAGCCGTGCTATATAAAAATTAAGCAAACCATCATCTGTAGAAACAAAAAACGCGCCATTCATAATATGGACGCGCATTCAGGAGAAATCGCATGGGGCTACCAGGATTCGAACCTGGAACCAAGCGGTTATGAGCCGCCTGCTCTGACCGTTGAGCTATAGCCCCGAATTGAGGGTGGAGTGCATATTTAGAAGAGCGGGTGATCAGACTCGAACTGACGCCAAGACCTTGGAAGGGTCGTATGCTACCGTTACACCACACCCGCAAATCGCGCACAGTCTATTATGATTAACTGTGCCAGTCGGGGCAGCCGGACTTGAACCGACAACCTCAGCACCCCAATTGCCGCGCGCTACCAAGTTGCGCTATGCCCCGTAGTTGATCGTCATTGTACAGATAGTCGGCATCAGAATCAACGGCAGGTCGTGTAGTCATCGCTAATCATCATCCCATGTTCATCGCATAGATAATTCGCAGCCCTTCAAGCGTCAAATCAGGGTCAATCTGGTCAATTACATTCGTATGCTGGCGAAACAGCGGCGCAAGTCCGCCCGTTGCAATGACGCGGATCGGGTCACCCATATCTGCTTCGCGCATTGCCTCCTTTAAGCGTGAAATCATGCCCGCAACCAATGCCACATACCCCCAGAAGATGCCAGATTGCATAGCATGGATTGTGTTTCGACCAATAGGGTTAGGGGGTGGGGCAAGGTCTATTTTGTGCAGCTTGGCGGCGCGTGCAACCAGCGCATCATGGGCTATACCAATGCCCGGCGCAATTGCGCCGCCGCAGTATGCACCTTTTTCGCTCACGATGTCGAAATTGGTGGCAGTGCCAAAGTCAACGACAATCGCATTGCATTTATAAAGCGCGGTCACGGCTGCCGCGTTCACAAGACGATCTGCTCCCGCCTGTTCCGGCTGATCAATCGCAACCTGAATGCCCATTTTGGTGCGATGGGTTACGACTATCGGTTCGACTTCTATATAACGCCGCGCAAGTTCTACAAAAGCAGGGGTGAGCGCAGGAACCACACTGGAAATCGCTACTCCTGAAACGAGACGATAGTCAAAATCCTGACTGCGTAAAAGGTTATTGACCAGTACGCC
>CAZBPB010000001.1:44445-49180 GCA_964493565.1 uncultured Pleurocapsa sp.
CATACTCATCGGGCATTTTGTCCGGTACGGTGCGCGCGCGCCACGACGAAACCCATTCATTGTTATGCCACAACCCGAGGGTGATGTTGGTATTGCCAATATCAACGGCAAGCAGCACGATGATCTTCCTAACCTAAATTCGGCGTCACGTTGATTGTAACCAATTCACAAGGGAGTGATACAATCTCCCCTTATTGTTGGAATTGAATACGGTTTATCCTATGACTTCTTCGCCTGTGCGGTTACCATTTCTCCTTGCCTCAATTTTTGGAGCAACCGGCGTTGCTCTGGGTGCTTTCGGTGCGCACGCGCTCAACAGCTACTTTGACGCGAATCCCTCACAGGCAGCGACCTATGAAACTGCTGTTCAATATCATTTGATCCACGCTGTGGCATTGTTGGGCACGACTGCGCTGGTTGCATATTCGCCGTCCAAATGGGTGCGTTGGGCAGGTTGGCTGTTTGCCATTGGCATCATCTTATTCTCTGGAAGTCTATACATTCTGAGCCTAGCGAATCTGCGTTTTATGGGGGCAGTTGCGCCAATAGGTGGCATTGCATTGATCCTTGGGTGGGTTTTTCTGGGTATCGGCGCGTGGAGAATTTCATTATAATAATATAATAACTAACTTATAAATTTGCAAGAATTCCTACTTGCGTTTATATAAAAGTTGGCGTAGCATATTTCTTTGGAGGGGTATTTCGCCCCGTGTGGCATGTAATTGAAGGGCTTTCTGGTTCAGAATGGCTGCAGCAGTTACAAAGCCATGATATTTTTTATGTCTCCAGGGAGCATACTTCAATGAGCAGCAACCGCGTCAAGGGCACCGTTAAGTGGTTCAATAGTGAGAAGGGCTATGGCTTTATCACTCCTGAAAACGGCGCAGATGTGTTCGTTCACTATACGAGCATCAATTCCACTGGTTATCGTTCTCTGAATGAAGGCGACAAGGTTGAGTTCGAAATCACCGACGGTAAGAAGGGCAAACAGGCCAGCGCTGTCTCAGTGCTCAAGTAACCATACGCAAATTGACATTGAACACCCGCTCACAAGGCGGGTGTTTTCATTTCTGGCAACTATTCTGCCCGCTGCTTCCCTCCTGCGGCTCGCCCTACACAAACAATTGACCGCCTGCTAAAATGCCTTCTATCGCTTTTATTTTCACTCGCCGGGACTCGGTCGCTGGTGTTGGGCAAAACCTTGATTGGATTTGCCTTCTGCTGTGCCGGGCGTGATCGGTGGTGTGATTAAACACTGGCAACAGGAGCCATATAATGCCCTCTCAAGTTTCCATGAAACAGCTTCTGGAAGCGGGTGTTCACTTCGGTCATCGCACGACCAAGTGGAACCCGAAGATGAAACCCTATATCTTTACCCAGCGCAACGGTATTCACATCCTTGATCTTCAGCAGACAATTGTCGAACTGAACGCCTATTACGACATGATCCGTGATATTTCTGCTGCTGGCGGTACGGTATTGTTTGTCGGTACCAAGCGTCAGGCACAGGAAGCCGTTGCCCGCGAAGCCGACCGCTGCGGTATGCCCTACGTTAATAAGCGTTGGTTAGGCGGTACGCTTACCAATTGGACAACCATCCGTAAGCGTATTGACACGCTCAAGACGATGGAAAAGAAGCGTGAAGCCGGCGAATACGAAATTCTCGGCAAGAAAGAACGCCTGATCAAGGATCGCCAGATCGAGAAACTGCAAGAGCGTCTGGGCGGAATCCGTATCATGAAGAAGCTGCCCGAACTGCTGATCGTGGTAGATACTAACCGTGAATCCACCGCCGTTAAAGAAGCAAATACCATTAAAATTCCGGTGTTGGCGCTGGCAGATTCGAACAGCGATCCAGACAAGGTAGATTTTGTTCTGCCTGCAAATGACGACGCGGTGCGCTCGGTCAAGCTCATTCTGGAAACCTTTGCGGATGCCGTTATTGAAGGTCGCTCAATGCGTAAGGGTGACGATGCTGAGGTTGGTGATACCTCATTTGCAAGCGACTTTAGTGCCTATGATGAAGCAAAAGACGAAGATCTGCTCGGTGAATCAGTTCTTGCCAAGATCAAAGGCAAGCAGGTCTTCGACGAATCGGACGAGGAATAATCAGACATGGCAACAATTACTGCACAGATGGTGAAAGACCTGCGTGAAATGACCGGCGCAGGCCCGCTGGATTGTAAGAAAGCGCTGGAAGAAACTGACGGCGACCTGCAAAAAGCGGTGGAATATCTTCGTGAGCGTGGCGCAGCCAAGGCTGTTAAGAAGCTGAGCGCTGGTCGTACCATGAACGAAGGCTTGATCGAAACTTATTTGCATTTCAACCGCCGTCTGGGTGTGATGGTTGAAATCAACTGCGAAACTGACTTCGTTGCGAACACCGAAAACTTCCGCAATTTCTGCAAGGAAATCGCGCTGCATATTGCCAACCTCAAGCCAATGTATGTGAAGCGCGAGCATGTGCCGCGTGCCATCATCGAGGCCGAGCGTGAACTTCAGCGTCGTCGTACGCTTGAAGAAGGCAAACCCGCGGCTGTTGTTGATAAAATCGTTGATGGTCGTATGGAGAAGTTCTATCAGGAAATCGTCCTCATGGAACAGCCGTGGCTGAAGGATGACGCGAAAAGCATCCAGCAGCTTCTCTCCGAAACCGTTTCTGAGACTGGCGAAAGTATTGAAATCCGCCGTTTTGCCTGCTTTGTGCTTGGCGACACTGGCGAAGCCGATGCCGGCGAGTAAAATTTGCTGGTGAAGAGGAACGGCATGGGAAAAATCCATCAACCTACACGAGGAACCCGTCCGTTGTCGATCTGAATTTTTGGGGATCAGCGAGCCTGCTGATCCCTTTTTTTTGCCTGATCCAGAAGGGGATGAGAATGTCAGCGAATAATGGTGGAATCACAAAACCGGCCTTTCGTCGTGTCGTGCTCAAGCTAAGCGGTGAGGCGTTGGCTCCCGAACGGGGATACGGCATTGATCCAGATCAAGCTGAACTTATCGCTGAGCGCATCAAAGAACTACACCAGTTGGGTGTGCAAATTGCCATAGTCATCGGTGGCGGGAACCTGTGGCGCGGCAAAGATGGCGTTGAACGCGGCATGGCGCAAAGCACCGCCGATCAAATTGGTATCATCGCCACCGTGATGAACGGGCTGGCGCTTCAGGATGCGCTGGAACGCGCTGGCGTAACTAGCCGCGTGCAAACGGCGATTGAGGTTAAGGCGCTGGCTGAGCCGTATATCCGCCTGCGCGCTATTCGCCATCTAGAAAAAGGCCGTGTGGTGATCATCGCAGGTGGCACTGGCAATCCATATTTCACAACGGACTCTGCGGCGGCTTTGCGCGCTATGGAAATTGGCGCAGATATTATCATCAAGGCCACCAAGGTGGACGGCGTATATTCGGCAGATCCGCGTAAAGACCCGACAGCAATCCGCTATTCCAGCATTAGCTATGACAAAGTAATCGCAGATCGCTTGAGTATCATGGACATGACAGCCTTTACCATGTGTCAGGAACACAATATGCCCATACTGGTGCTCAATTTCTGGGATGAATCGGCACTAATGCGCGCCTTTCAGGGCGATGAGAGCGTTGGAACGATTATTCGTTGAGCGGTACGCCCTTTGCCTGAAACTGATGGCCTTCTGATGTGTTTTTGGTAAATTGCCCAAATTGATGCAAAATAGTTCTGGGAGCGCTCCCATATTTTTCATTATTCGTTTATAATCCTGAATAGTGAGTGGGCGGTTCGAGATCAACCGGCTTTGCAGCGCCGCCCAAAACAGGAGAAGGAAACATCATGAACGCGCTCAATATCACGGTTATTGGCGGGGGAAGCACCTATACCCCCGAACTAATCGAAGGCTTCATTCGCTACTACGATGAACTACCAGTTGCTCAGATCACGCTGATGGATATTTCTGAAGATCGCTTGAAAGTGGTCGGCGATCTGGTGCAGCGGATGCTGGGCGATTTGCCAGTCAAACTGGTGCGCACTACAGACCGCCGCGAAGCCATTACCGGCGCTGATTTTGTGGTTGCGCAGTTGCGCGTAGGTGGGCTGGTGGCACGGGCGCTGGATGAGCAGCTTCCAATGCAGCATGGCGTGCTTGGTCAGGAAACGACAGGTCCCGGCGGCTTTGCGAAAGCGCTGCGCACGATCCCCGTCATGCTGGATATTGCCCGTGACATTGAGCGTTATGCGCCGGATGCATGGCTGATTAATTTTACCAATCCAGCCGGGCTGGTGGTGGAGGCGCTTAACCGCCATACCAGTGTTAAGGTGATCGGGCTTTGCAATGTGCCAATTAACATGCAAATGCGTGTCGCCGAAAAGCTGGAAGTACCACCTGAACAGGTGGAACTGCGCTATATGGGCTTGAATCATTTAAGTTGGGCGCGTGCGTTGATCAACGGGCGTGATGTGACTGACGAAGCATTGAAGCTTGCCTGGGCGGGCGGCAATCTAGACGATGAATACCTCAAGACAGTTGGGCTAATTCCTAACTACTACGTCCGCTATTTCGCCCATCCGGATCGCGTGCTGCGCGAACAACTGACCGCGGAAGAAACCCGCGCCGAGTATTTGCAAGGCATAGAAGCAGAGCTGCTGGAACTCTACAAAGACCCGAATTTGAAAGAGAAACCGAAACTGTTAGAGACCCGCGGCGGCGCTTATTACTCAACCGCAGCGGTGAACCTGATCCGCGCAATTGCGCAGGATCGCCGC
>CAZBPB010000001.1:49276-50722 GCA_964493565.1 uncultured Pleurocapsa sp.
CGCGAAGTCCATATCGTCAATGTGCCAAACCAGCACAGCATTACTGATCTACCTGAAGACGCAGTCGTTGAAGTGCCTGCCGTAATCGGCAAAAGCGGCGCGCAGCCACTCATGCAGGGCGGCTTGCCGCCGGCTATTCGCGGCCTTGTAGTATCCGTGAAGGCTTATGAAGAATTGACCGTCGAAGCAGCCGTGACGGGTGATGAATCGATTGCTTTGGAATGATATCAAAACAGCACATGCAGCATATTTACCGCAGTTCACATGAAAGTAGATACGCTCAATGTTGATTCTAGGACTCGATGGCGGGGGCACGAAAACGGCTGCGCTGCTGGCAGATGATCAGGGGCAGGTATTAGGCTGGTCACAGGTCGGCGGTTCTAACTATCACGCGCTAGGGCTAGAAAGAGCCTATGCCGCCGTGAGACAGGCTGTTCAAGGCGCGCTGCAAGGCCGTTCGCCAGATGCTTCATGTTTCAGCATGGCCTCGGCAGACACGCCCATAGACTTCCTGAAGCTGAATACCAAACTGGGCGAGCTT
The DNA here is from genome assembly GCA_964493565.1 of uncultured Pleurocapsa sp. Lineage (GTDB taxonomy): Bacteria > Chloroflexota > Anaerolineae > Aggregatilineales > Phototrophicaceae > Flexifilum. The sequence goes on from CAZBPB010000001.1 coordinate 49,818, forward strand.
GGCTTGCCAGGCGTGTTTACGCTGCGTAATGATGTGATGGGCATTTTTCGGGCTGGCAGTCGCTATCCCTACGGCGTTGGCATCGTGTGTGGCACAGGCTTTAATGCGGGCGGTATCAGTCGCACGGGTAAAGAAATCCGTTTCCCGGCGCTGGGAGGGTTTACCGGCGACTATGGTGGCGGTGGCGATATTGCTATGACCGGCATCGGCGCAGCCTTCCGTGCCTGGGATGGTCGTGGTGAATCAACGCTGCTTCAGGAAGCCGTTCTGCAAGCCTTCAATGCGCCGGATTTTCCAACACTGGCAGAATACTGGGCAGATCGTAAAGTGACGTATGATCATGTGCGTCATCTCGCCCCCCTGATTTTTGAGATCAGCGCGCAGGGCGATGCTGTCGCCACAAAGATCATCTACGATCAAGGGGTTGAACTTGCAACGTCAGCGATTGCGATGTTACGTAAACTAGATTTGATGGATGTAGATTGCGATGTTGTACTGGGGGGCAGCCTCTTCTGGGGCAAGGGTGATTTGCTGCTCAAGACCGTTCGCAAACGGGTTGGCGAGCAAGCATCCGAAGCGCGGGTTAGCCGGATTGATGTTCCGCCTGTAGTTGGCTCAGTGCTGCTGGCGATGGAAAGCACCGGCATGATACCTTCACCCGATCTAAAATCTACATTACGTCAGAATCTCCCCCCCGAGTTACAGCTTCAATTTCCAGGGTAAGTCAATCCTCGCGTAGGGTTGGGCGAAGAAGAATTGATCAATAAGAGTTGTCATAAATTGCCTGAGACTAAAACCGCGTTATGAAAGAGTGTGTTCTGTATGGAAATAAACCAGCCACGCGCTCCGAAACGTTTATCTCCGTTGAAACCTTCCCCACATCAATTGGGTCATTTTGTCGTCAA
>CAZBPB010000001.1:50739-54326 GCA_964493565.1 uncultured Pleurocapsa sp.
CTGCCATTCCCCCGGCTTTAGCCCACTCAATGTAATCAAACTATCGCCCTCACCAATAGACCATCGCACCAGCCGCAGCGTTGGAAAACCGACGGCAGCCGTCATCCGCCGCACTTGACGGTTGCGACCTTCGGTCAGGCGTAGTTCAAGCCATGCTGTCGGTACGTTTTTGCGAAAACGGATCGGCACCGGGCGTTCCGGTATTAGCTGACCATCAATTTCTGGGGACGAGTCCATTAGCCGCGCTAGTGCTGGAAGAGTCATTCCATCCTTCAACATTACACCCTGCCGCAGCCGGTCAAGCGCCGCTTCATCAGGTATTCGCTCAACTTGTGCCCAGTAGGTACGCAAATGCCGGTATTTTGGCTGGGTCAATCGGGCATTAAACGCGCCGCTGTCGGTCAAAAGCAGCAAACCTTCGCTGTCTAAATCCAGCCGTCCTGCGGCATACAACCCTGGCGCGTCAATATAAGCAGCAAGCGTAGTGCGGCCTTCGCCGTCCGTGAATTTGGTAAGCACCCCATACGGTTTCCAGAAGCGGATCAAACGCATTGGCTAAACGAACCCGTGTTCGTGATACCAGTTATAGGTATCGCGCAAGCTGGTTTTCATATCCACCTGAGGCTTTCCCAGTTCGTTCCATGCCTTGTCAAATTCAAAAAAGATATTCTGCCCGGCCATCCGTGTTTGCGTACTGTCTATAGGCACGTTTACCCCGAAACGCCGTAACAGGCCGATAATGTCAGCAGTGATCGGCAGCAGGCTGGAAGGAATGTGAAATCCGGGACGCGCCTTGCCAACGGTATCCGCAATCAGCATGAACCAGTACGGATAAGCCACATTTTCAGTGCCAAGGATATACCGCTGTCCGCTGCGCCCATGCTCTGCGGCAGCTAAATGCCAGCGGGCAACATCGCGCACGTCGGTCACTGCCACACCACCCGCGGTCACCGGAATAAATGCCCCCCATCTGGCAATCTTTAGCACAAACTCACCGGAAATCTTGTTCAGATCACCGGGTCCCATCACCACCACCGGATTCACGGTGACAATATCCTGTCCCTTTTCCGTCGCTTCTAGCACAAATTCTTCAGCCAGCGCCTTGCTGTAAGCATAAGGAAAGTTAGATGGCGACTGATTGAAACGCATACTTTCATCAGCAGGTTTACCATCGCGGCGCATGCCAATTGCTGCTGCGCTGCTGGTGAAGATAATCCGCTTCACAGCAGCTTCTTTCGCCGCTTGTAGCACATAGCGCGTGCCATCTACATTCACATGCATCAGGTGACCGCTGTCTGCCCGCCAGTAATCGGCTACTGCTGCCACATGAAACACCCAATCACAGCCTTCACAGGCAGCGCGAAGGGCAGGCTCATCAGTTACATCGCCTAATGCGCTTTCATAAACCAGCCCGTCCAGCGCATTTAGCTTTGAACTAGCGCGATGCAAAATGCGAACCTGATGCCCACTTTCAACCAGTGCGCGTGCAACGTGTGAGCCAACAAAACCGGTTCCGCCGCTGATTAACGCCTTAACCATAGCATCTCCAAACACATGTAAAACGGAATGATTGTAACCTGTCACACCTGCCGATCAGAAATGGAGAAAGCAAAACCAATCTAAACATTCGGCTAGGAAAAATTCCCAACGTTGCAAAAAGCGTTACACTGTGAGGGTCATTTACTGGGATTGGACGAGTTTCATGGCAACTGAAATGGGGCGCGTAAAAGACGCGCTGCAGAATGTGCAGTATATTGCCACCGACGAGATTTCTACGGTGATGTTTCTGGCTGAAAAACTGGGCAAGCCTGTTCTAGCCGAAGGTCCCGCTGGCGTTGGCAAGACCGAGCTGGCGCAAGCATGGGCAAAGGTCAGTGGTCGCCCGTTGATCCGCTTGCAATGTTATGAGGGACTGGATGAAAGCAAGGCCCTGTATGAGTGGGAATATGCCAAGCAGATGCTCTATACCCAGCTTCTGCGCGATAAGCTCAGCCAGATTTTAGCAAATGCCAATTCGCTGACCGAAGCCGCAGATCGTCTGGCGCAGGAAGAAGATATCTTCTTCAGCGAACGCTTTTTGTTGGCGCGGCCACTCTTGAAAGCCATGACATCTGACGTGCCTGTAGTTCTGCTAATTGACGAAATTGACCGCGCCGATGCCGAATTTGAAGCCTTCTTGCTGGAGGCACTTAGCCAGTTTCAGGTCTCAATTCCCGAAATCGGCACCATCAAAGCCAAACATCAGCCAGTAGTGCTGCTAACCAGCAACAACACCCGTGAGTTGAGTGAAGCCCTGAAACGCCGCTGCCTGTATCTATTCATTGATTATCCATCACAGGAAGTAGAACTGAATATTGTGCGTATGCGTGTGCCTGAACTTCCGTCGCGTCTCGCGGCGCAAGTGGTTGAAATTGTTCAGGGCTTGCGCGGTATGGATTTGAAGAAGAACCCCAGCGTGTCTGAAACCATTGACTGGGCGCGGGCGCTGGTAATGCTCAATGCCGATAGCCTTGACCGCGATACGCTGGAAAATACGCTAACTGTATTGCTGAAACACGAAAGCGACGTGCAAAAAGCCAAACGTGCCATTAGCGGGGGACGCGCAAACCCGATAGATAGCCAGCGCGATCCCCGTCAAACGCGCAATCAACGTCGCGTGTCTGGCTTAGGCGGAGACTGGAATTAAATCAATGGCTGAAGAGCCAATGTTTTTTGAAACCGCCGCTGATTTGCGTACATGGCTTGAAGCAAATCACCGGACGGAAACTGAGTTATGGGTGGGCATGTATAAAAAGAGCACCGGTCGTGCTAGCGTTACCTGGCCGGAAGTGGTCGCTCAGTGCCTGTGCTTCGGCTGGATTGACGGCATCCGCAAAACCGTTGACGAACACAGCTTCAAAAACCGCATCACCCCGCGCAAGCCTACTAGCAATTGGAGCGCAATCAATATCGCCAAAGTGGAAGAACTGACCAGACAGGGCTTGTTGCATCCAGCGGGACTGGAAGCCTATAACAAGCGTAAAGAAGAAAAATCGCGCGTCTATTCTTTTGAGCAAACTGAAGAGCCTGCGTTCACCGATGAAGAGATCGCGCAGTTTCAAAGCAGTCCCGCTGCATGGGCATGGTTTCAAGCCCGCCCACCCGGCTATCGCCGCACTGCCACGCACTGGGTGGTCAGCGCCAAAAAGCCCGAAACCCGCCAGAAACGCTTAGCAACCTTGATCGAAGATTCCGCTAACGCTCGGAATATCGCTCTTTTGACCCGTAACACCTCAAAGTGAGTTCTTAAGCGATCTCAGCGGCAGGTTACCGGTGTTTCTCCTATTCATATCGCAGCACGTTAGTCACACGTTCCCGTACCGCCGGGCGCGCGCTCAGGAAAGTTGCCACCCATGCAATCAGCACGGCTGTCGCCATCAGCGCAATCGCTACAGGTACAGCCGTGCCGGGAATCGGCGTGGGTATACCTGTGCCCAGCGCGGTCATCAGCGCCACGCCTATCGCGCTCAAACCGATGCCCAGAAATGCCCCTAGAACGCCAATTGCTGTATTTTCCAGCAGCATGATCCACAACACCCGCCGCCCTT
>CAZBPB010000002.1:0-5000 GCA_964493565.1 uncultured Pleurocapsa sp.
CCCCTTGCCAGTGCTGATGATCACATATACATCACTGTCCCTATATGCGCCAATGCAGTCGTGAAAGAATGACAGGTCATCGTTATTCAGCGTACCCAGCGAAATATAAATCAGCTTTCTGCCTTTTAGCGCATCGAATGAAAATGATGGGTCTTGCGGTGTATCATCCAGCTTTCGCCCCACAAAACGCATATAGGGGGCGGCGCTTTTGGAAAACGGCACGAAGTACGGTGAACCGTAGCTAATGCCAAGGTCTGCCGGCGCGTTTGCGAACTCGGTTGCCCCCAATGGCTTCACCCCGTATTGCTTGCCCAATGCCTTTGATTTTTGGTTGGCTTTCACGCCTGTAGGTAAATCGCCAGCAATGACCGGCACAATTGCTTTCAACTTCAGAGGGTGCATCAATGCGCGGGGAGAAGTTGGCGGCATCAATGCATATGAAGCCACCGTCGGCTTTTTCAAAATTTGCCCGACGAAATAGCCCCACGGACACATACTGTCATACATAATGTAATCGGGCTGTTCCGCCTGCGCCAGTTCCAGCAGTTCCGGCAAAATGTCGCTGGTAGTGTTCAGCAGCGCCAGCGCCACTTTTTGCGGGACAGCGCCGCTCAGCTTTTTCGTCTCAAAATAGCCGTCACCGACCGTTTTGTAAGCCTGAAATCTCGCTCCGGCAGCCTCAATCTGCGAACGAAAGCTCTCGCTGGCGAAATACACGATCTCGTGGCCTCGCCGCACCAGCTCCGCCACCATTGGCAGCGATGGATTGATATGCCCGTATCCCGGAATGTTGAAAAATAACGCCTTTGGCATTCACAAACCCCTACAGTATCCGCGCGCAATATGCCGATATTATACGGGGAGATGAGGCAAATTGTGAGGATTTTCGGCAGAAATGACAGGCAATTGCGCTCAGGCCAGCCTGTAAGCCGCCTTCTGTAGATCGCCTCTCGGCAACCTGACGATCATCCCTCTAGCGGGCGAATTACTCCGCCCGTCATGCAGCATACCCGACGCTTTTTGCGGGACGGGCAGCCCCAATGCGCCTGCTTTGCCTTGCTCTCGGTGAGGTTTGCCTGGCCGCGAACATTGCTGCCCGCGCCGGTGGTCTCTTACACCACCGTTTCACCCTCGCCGCAAGTTTCCCTGCGGCAATACGCTTCTCTGTGGCACTATGCTGTCGGGTTTCCCCGCCCGGCGGTTAGCCGGCACCGCTGCCCTGCGGAGGGCGGACTTTCCTCAGCGCCCACGAGGAGCGCCGCGACCATCCAGCCGACCTGAACGCGAGTATGATTGTACCATACAGGTGTTCTAGCCCCATTTGTATGCAAGTGCCAGATACTGCGGGATACGACGCGGTTAGCTTTTAGCATTTCTTTCCCTCAGAAATCAGAATCCGTTACTAAGAACCGTTTTTCTCCCCTCAAATTTTGCAGCCATATTTTGGCAGTTTGGATACCACAAATGCCCTAAAACCTGATACCTTGAAGTAGGCTAACGATAATTCATAGTAGGAAGCAATCAGCATCACTCGTCGGCGACGCAGCACATAATCAGCGTGATAAAGCTGGCGATTGTGGCGAGATTTCCCCATTTTCGCCTAAGTTTGGCGAAGGAAAAATATTCTTGCCGCCGCCGCCACAACACGGGAAGATTGGCGGTGATTATGCCGTTGCCGCCATCTCACGACGAGTCGGGACAATGGCACGGTAGCTGGCGACCAGCACTGTTGCCAGCAAAATAGCCATCGCCGGGTAAGCCGGGATTAAAAACCGTGTCAGGCCGCCTATCCACGAATAGTAGTAGATAGCGTAGATCGCCACGTAACTGCCGATCAACCGGCTTTGACGCCACAACAGCCATAATCCGGCACAGGTCACCAGAACCGTAGCTGTTATTCCCGCCAATACCAGCACCGGCGAACGTGCCAGTGCCGCGCCCAGTGCTTCGATCAGGTAGTTTGGGTGGAATAATCCGTACTCCGGCAGAATATCCAGAACCGTGTAACCGGTTGAAATCGGATTGCCAAAATAGGTGAGGTTATAGATAAGCTGTGGCAGCACTACGACAAATGCCGAAAAACCGGTCAGGAATAACGCTCGCCAGCGTCGCCCGCCCAGTAAGAGCATGGCAATAAGGATACCCGTGATCGCGCCCGTGTAACGTACCAGCACCAGCGCGCCAAGAAGTATTCCTAGTAATATTTCCCAACCGGGGGTCTTATAGGCGAGCTTATGCCATTTGAAATACACGATGAAGGCAAATATCGTCAGCAGCGTTGTCGGGCCATCTGAAAGCATCTGTGCCCAGATCAGGTGAACGCTGTAGGTTTCAGCCACTACGCTGTTGCTGGCAATGCGTAGGGGCGCGTAGATTAGCAGCGGCAGCAGCGTCCAGATCAGCACGCTGATCAGCCCGGTAATGCGCCGCCCGGTCATCATTTTCGTTAGGTAGTAAAGTGCAATTTGGCCTATCGGAAACATGACCAGTGACCAGAATATCGCGACTGGCTCTAGAATCTGGTCGTAAGTTGTAGGTTGGAAAACCAGCACGAACGGGATCATCGTCAGGGGAAAGCCAAGCGGGTACTTACTGACTGGCAGTTCGCCGGAAACCATACCCCTAGCCAGCGCGAAGTATTCAACGTTGTCGCCGCCGTTGTGAAACCAGAACATACGATCCGGCGGATGGTATTCCTGAGGGATAACCTCAAAAGCAAAGAGCGCCACGACGCAGAAATGCAGAATGACCAGCCCGCTCAGCGCATAGCCTGTACGCAAGTGGATTGAACTGGAGATAAGCTTTCCTCCATAATCGGAAACCATTCGTCGGGAATTGTACCGTCAATTTAGGAATTGGCAGGCTGGCGGCTGTTCGTCGGGGGAACGCGGGTTGTCGGCATATCCTGCCGCCTATAGAATGACCATATTCGAAGGTTAGAATTGACTCTATGACTGCAATTGCGCCACCAGCACACAAAGAGCGCGCCAAACGCCAGATACTCTATCCCGGCGATATTGTCACTTTTGTGATCGCCTTTGTGCTGTTGCTTATGCCCGCGCTGTCGCTGCATGCCGCCGGCTGGAATTTGCAAATGTCAATTCTCACGCCGACCATTCTCGCCAGCTTGCTGGTAGGCTTTCTGGTTTCTCGCAGTAAATACAATGAACTCTACGCGCTGCTCATGTCCACCATTTACGGCGCGTGTATCATCGTTTTGTTCGGCGCGCTGGCGCAGCCCGGCGGTTTTACGCAGGGCTTGTACGATCTGTTTGCCCGTATGCTGCAGTGGCTCATTGATGCCTTCAGCGGGGGTATCAATCAGGACGACCTGATTTTTACCTTGATGATCTGCGGTTTGTTCTGGTTTCTTGGCTTTAATCTGGCGTGGCATCTGTTTCGCATCAATCGCATCTGGCGCGCTATTCTGCCGCCCGGCCTCATCCTGATCATCAACGGTGTCTACTACATCGGCACGGCAAACCTTGAGCTGTATCTGGTTGGCTTTGTATTCTTATCCTTGATTCTGGTTGCGCGGTCGAATATCGAAGGTCGTGCTGAACTCTGGCGAGATTTGCGTATTCGCATGCCCGCAAATTTGCGCCGCTATCTGTATGTGGTCGGGGCAGGATTGGCGCTGTTTGTGCTGGCAGCATGGCTAATTCCTACAGCCGATATTGAAGATCGGCTGCAAAGCTTTCAGGAATTTCTCGCCAGCGAGCCTATCCAGCAGTTAAGCGAAGCATGGCTGCGGTTGTTCTCTAGTGCCGAGACGCAGGGACCAGCTACATCAGATTATTACGGGGGCGATTCGCTGCAATTGGGCGGCGCCATTCGGCTTGGCGATGAGATCGCGCTCTATGTGCATGCCCCGCCAGAACATCGTTATTACTGGCGCTCGCGTGTGTTCGATAATTACGATATGGGCCGCTGGACGTCGGCTGCCGATACCCGCCTCACCGACGAGTACCCGCCATTGTCCTTGCAGCTTAGCCCGCAGGATACTCAGGGGCGCGTAGAGGTTACGCAGGAATTTACCATCGGCTTGAACGCCTCGCGGTTGGTGTATACTGCTCCGCAGCCGCTTTCAGTTGATCTGGATACTCGCACCGATATGCGCTACACACCCGATAATGGCATGATGGTATCGGTCATCCGCCCGACTCAAATCTTGAATCGCGGCGATAGTTACCGCGCCACGAGTTTGCTAAGCGTTGCGACGGCTGAACAGCTTCGCGCTGCTAGCACTGATTACCCGCAGTATATTCGTGATCTTTATCCATCTTCTGTGCCTTCTGCCACAGCCCGTACTATCCAACTGGCACAGCAAATTCAGGCAGAAGCTGGCGCAGTTACGCCTTACGATACCGCTAAAGCCATTGAAACATGGCTGCGCGGCAACATTGTTTACGACGAGCAAATCCCGCAGCCTCCACAGGGGCAAGACCCTGTGGATTGGCTGCTGTTTGAAATTCAGCGCGGCTACTGCAACTATTACGCCTCCGCTATGATCGTTATGCTCCGCAGCTTAGGGATTCCGGCGCGCATGGCAGCAGGCTTCGCGCAGGGTACTTTCGACCCGGCGCAGAATGCCTATATCGTGCGCGAACGTGATGCCCATACATGGGTAGAAGTCTACTTCCCCGGTTACGGTTGGGTTGAGTTTGAGCCGACTGCCGCGCAAGCGCCGCTAAATCGTGGCGATACGCCGCCAGTTCCAATTCCCCCCGCGCTCCAGCCGACTTCAACGCCGACAGATACACCGACGCCTTTGCCTTCACCGACGCCGCCGCCGACTCAGGAAGATCCGACGGTCACGCCAACGGCTGAGGATGAAGAGGCCAGCAGTGAAAACGCCGCGCCGCCGCCAACTCTTACGCCATCGCCGACGCCGACGCCGACGCCTGAGCCAGCGATGGTGCCAACCCAGCCGCCGCCAGAACGTCCGCAGCGCCGCGATCCTTTCTCTTTTATTGCCGATGCTCTACAGGCGGGTTTGC
>CAZBPB010000002.1:5010-21864 GCA_964493565.1 uncultured Pleurocapsa sp.
GGCATTGGGCGTCGCGGCGGTGGTGCTGCTGTTCCTGATCGTGTTGATCGCCGTGTTGTTCTTCGTGTACTGGTGGTGGGAATGGCGCGGTATGCGTGGGCTGAGCGCAGTAGCCCGTGCCTATGCCCGTCTGGAACGCTATGTAACATTGATCGGCATCCATCCACGCCCGCAGCAAACGCCTGATGAGCGCCGTCGAACAGTGGTCAACAAACTGCCGACCATTGAACCGCCGGTAAGCGCTATCACCACGCTGTACTCTTCTGAACGCTACGGCCCACCGCGTGATGAAAATGAGGAGAAAGCCGTGAGCGGGGTTGCTAACGATGCCTGGTCAGATGCCCGCGAAGGCATCATCAGACGCTATCTGCGCCGGCTCTTTATGCCCTGGAAGCGCAATAAACTCTAATCCTGGAAATCAAAAAGGACGCCGAATGAAGCGTCCTTCCAATTCTATAGGGGCGGTTTGCGAACCGCCCTTCATGTGCTAATTTTCGTTAATCACCCCGAAAACCATCGGGCGGCGTTTGGTTTCATTGAACAACATGCGGCTGAGCGATTCTTGTAACCGCTCGCGTCGCTGGCCGTTGCGCAGTGCGCGTGATTGATCCATCACGTCATACACGGTGCGTTTGATGTTCTCGATCAAATCATCGGCATCGCGTAAATACACAAATCCGCGCGTGATAATTTCGGGTTCGCCCAGCACCTTACCACTATCGGGGTCAACATTGACGACTACCATCATGAAGCCGTCACGCGCCAGCACTTCGCGGTCACGGATGACTGCTCGACCAACATCACCGACGCCGCTGCCATCTACGAACACGTAGCCGCCGGGAACACGTTCGTTGGTCGTCCGTACGCCGTTCTTATCGGCTTCCAGTACCATGCCGTTCTCGATAACGAAGATGTTTTTCGGGTCAACTCCGCTGTTTGCAGCTAAACGAGCATGTGCCCTTAGATGGCGCAGCTCTCCATGTACGGGCACGAAGTAGCGCGGATTTGTCAGGCCGATCAGCAGTTTCATCTCTTCCTGTGAGGCATGACCGGAAACGTGTACCGGCGCAATCGGATCGTAGATCACTTCCGCCCCGCGCCGGAATAGATGGTTTATGGTGCGGCTGACCATTTCCTCGTTGCCGGGAATTGTGTGTGCTGAAACCACAATCGTATCGCCAGCCATCACATCAAGGCTGCGATGTGTTCCGGTTGCCAGACGGCTAAGCACAGCCGAAGGTTCACCCTGCGAGCCGGTTGCCACAATCACCAGTTGGTTCGGCATGATGTGATTGATGCGATTCAGATCGACCAGAATATCGTCCGGGATATCCAATAAGCCGATTTTGCGCGCAGTTTTTACGTTTTCGGTCATGCTGTGACCAGCAATTGCAACCTTGCGCTTATACTTTGCCGCCATATCCGCAATCATCTGGATTCGCGAAATGTGCGAGGCGAAAGTAGCGACGATAATGCGCTCTTTTGCCCCCCGGAAAATATCATCAAAGCCTTTGACAACGACCTGCTCAGAAGCCGTCCAACCCGGACGCTCTGCGTTGGTGCTGTCGCCCAGCAGCAGCAGCACGCCGCGCCGTGAAAATTCACCTAGCTTGGCATAGTCAGGGCGTTTGCCGTCAATGGGTGAATTGTCGAATTTGTAGTCACCGCTGTGAACGATCAAGCCATAAGGCGTATTGATTCCAAAGCCCACACAGTCAGGGATACTGTGAGTCATGTGGAAGCTTTCAATCTTGAATGGCCCGATTTGCAGCGTATCGCCCGGGTGAAATACGTTAATTGTCGTTTCATTCAGCAGATGGGCGTCTCGCAGCTTAACTTCTAGCAGCGCCGCTGTTAGCGGAGTTGCATACATGGGAACGCCGCGCAGCGCATCTACTACATAGGCTGCTGCGCCCGTATGATCTTCATGACCATGCGTATACAGAATTCCGTGAATTTTCAGGTTTTTGTTGCGTTCAGTGAGATAACGAAAATCGGGGATAATCAGGTCAACGCCAAGCATATCATTGGCCGGGAACATGACTCCTGTATCAATAATGATGGCGTCGTTATCCATTTCGAGGATAGTCATGTTCTTGCCGATTTCACCGGCGCCGCCAAGTGGGATGATACGCAGTTTAGGATGTTGTTTGGTCATAACATGATTCAACGTTGCAGACGACACGAAACCTGTGTCTCTGCACGTCAGGTATTTCCTTTCTTTTGTCTTTAAAGTTTCAGGAAGAAAAATCGAGAAAGAATGCTTTATTTATCAATATCGAAGTGATTATATCACAGATTTCTGTGAATTTGTACGATGCTCATGAGCTTTAATTTACTTCAAATGACCACAGTGCATGGATAACTTCCATCTGGTCGTCTTGAGAGAGATCATAAAAGAAAGGTAGGCGCAGCAATCGGTCACTAACGTCTTCGGTCACAGGGCAGTCGCCGGGTCTTCCGCCAAACTGCTGTCCCATATCGGAAAGATGTAATGGCAAGTAGTGGAACACGGCTAGAATTCCGCGCTCTTTGAGATGATTGATCAACTGCGTGCGGATTTCCAGCGAAGGCATCAAGACATAGAACATGTGATATGCCTGCTCGCAGTTTTCAGGTACTACCGGCATCTGAACATCATGCTGCTTTGCCCACCCATCTAGATGTTCCCGGTACCGATTCCAGATTTGTGCGCGCTTCGTTTGGATTGCCTCATACGCTTCAAACTGTGCGTACAGATAGGCTGCCAGAACTTCCGAGGGTAAATAACTGGAGCCAATATCCACCCATGTATATTTGTCTACCATGCCTCTGAAGAAGCGGCTGCGGTTAGTGCCTTTCTCGCGGATGATCTCGGCGCGTTCGACTAAGCCTTCATCGTTAATAAGCAGCGCGCCCCCTTCACCGCAGGAGAAGTTTTTGGTTTCGTGAAAGCTTTGCGTGGCAAGTGAACCAAATGTGCCTAGCCATTGGCCGTTGTATTTGCCAAACAGACCATGTGCATTGTCTTCAATAACCGTCAAATCGTACTGATGTGCCAGCGACATGATCACATCCATGTTGCAGCCAACGCCAGCATAATGTACTGGCACAATCGCCTTTGTGCGTTCAGTGATCAATTCAGACAGTAGGGTTTCATCAAGATTGAGCGTGTCCGGGTGGATATCAGCGAAGATCGGTTTTGCGCCGCGCAGTACGAAAGCATTGACGGTTGAAACAAAAGTGAATGAGGGGATGATCACTTCGTCGCCGGGCTGTAAATCCAGCAGGATAGCCGAAATTTCCAGCGCGTGCGTGCAGTTGGTGGTCAGCAGCGCCTTTTTCACACCAAACCATGTTTCAAGTTGTTGGTGGCATTGTTTGGTGTATTTCCCGTCTCCAGAGATATGCCCGCTGCGGACTGCATCTGCGATATAGCCAAGTTCGGGGCCAAGCAGCGCCGGTTTGTTAAACGGGATACGATAGCTCAAGACGCAGCCTCTTGTGAGGGGGTATCAGGCTGTTCTGACCGTAGCGTGCTGCGTACAGTATAGGGCGGCTTGTCCATTGTGCGGAAATGGATACGCGCGAGATATTCCCCGATAATACCTAGACCGAACAATTGCGCGCCAGAGAAAATGGCAATGGTTGCTGCCAGAAATGGAAAACCGGGCACACTGCCACCTTCAATCAGATAGCGACCTACTACATAGATTAGGACGATAATCCCGAAAAGCGCCAATCCGAAGCCTAGCAAACTTGCAATTTGAAGTGGAATTACTGTGAAACCGGTGATCATGTTAAACGCGTGCGTAATCAGCTTACGCAGTGTGTAAGTAGACTCGCCATAGTTGCGGGTCTTATGTGCTACGTCAATGGATACATACGGGCTGCGATATTCGGCAAAGGCATCGCGTAGGTTAGTTCTGAAGATACGAAATGCGCTCACTTTACGGGCAGTAGCTACGCCCATGCTGTTTTGCAGCGCCCATTTGGTGATCTGTGAAGCTAAGTTTCTGAGCAGGGTATGTGCTTCATCTTCAGGTGAGCCGTAGACAACATCGAAGTTACCGTCATTCAGCGTTTTTAGAAGCAGCGGTATCGCTTCTGGTGGATGCTGTAAGTCATCGTCCATTGTGATGATCAACTCATAGCGCGCCGCGCGAATGCCGCAGAGCAGGGCGCTGTGCTGACCGTAATTCCGCATCAAATTGATTCCACCAACAACGGGATTTTGCAGCGACAATGTTTCAATCACAGCCCAACTGTTATCCGGACTGCCGTCATTCACAAAGATGATTTCGTGTTGTGCTGCCACGCTTTGCAGCACCGGTAGCACCGTAGATACGAACTCCGGCAGACTTTCGGCGCCGCGATAAACGGGAACAACGACAGAAATAGAAGTCACTCGGTCTGGCTCACCAAACAAATAGCCTGTCAATCAAGGTAGCGGGTGGCAAGCGCCCGATGCACATCGTTGACCACCCTTAGCACCGCATCCGGGCTATGTTTACCCAATACGCCGCCAGCTTCAACATAAGCATTGCGTAGAATTTTTCCCCAGTTCCCAGTGCTGCGTAGTTTGGGATCGGCGATATACTGGTGTACTGTCTGTGCAACTAAACCGCTGGGCGGCTCTAACATCCGCTGTAAGCTGGTATAGACCTCATCAATATCACGCGGGGCGATTTCATCTAATTCTGCCAGTGCCTTATGCATGTAGCGACGCTTCATTTCATAAAACTCAGCCAGAGTCATTTCGGTTCCAGCGGCGGTGATGATCAGCGCATCTGTACCTTCACGGTCAGAACGATCATTGTTGGCGACAAAAATAGCATGATCTAGGGGGCCAAGGATTGCCCAGAGGGCTTTGTCCTCATACATTGGTTCCAGATCAAGACCATATTTACGGAAGTATAGCTCCATTAGCGCATGACTGAACTCGAAATCGGTGAGTATGGCGGCCATGCGTGACGCGCTGATGTTGGCTGGCATGCCTGTGCTTTCAACGGTGCAGACCCGCTTTGAAGTTGAAAGATCAGGACGAACCCTGCCCACAGGATTATGCATGATGCTGATTGGTTGACCGAGGCTGTCATCATAGAGCATCGCCCTGCCTACAGCATTTGCGCGTTCCAGTTTTAGCAACGCCGCGTATTTTTCCAGCCCATCGCCCATTAAATGTGGACTGATTGGCAAATCCAGATAACGCCCGGTTACGGTTGCGCCACGTACATACTCGCGCGCGCACAGTAACTCAGCATCGCACGTGCCATTGACGAAGGGGCCACCCTTCAACACTGCTGCATTAGCGATTGCCGTTGCACTTTTGAGCATGGTATGGAAGGTGAGCAGTCCTAACGCCTCTGAGCGCCCCGCAAGGTCAATGTGAATGTGGCAACCCTGAATGCGGAACATATTTACATAGTGACTGCCCGGAAAATTGATAAAATAGCGGGCTTCAGTTTCTGCCAGCCGATCAGCATATTGCGGAAATAGATCATTCACCTCAAGCATCAGGTCTACGGCAGTGGCTACTTTGGGGTGATCGGTCATTTTGAAATCAGAATCAGTAGGGTAGCAGGACATTATTGCGGTGATCAGTCCTGTTTCTGCGCTGGCAGCCGCCAATGCAGTCATGATGCCAGTGAGCGCGTTGCGCGCCTTATTGTAGCCAACGCTCGGCGCGATATGAGCTTCTACTTGATACTGACATGCTTCACGATCCAGCCGGGGGTAGATGCCGATGCGCAGCGCGTGGTTGTAATAAGCACGCATATAACCCTGCATCTCTTCTTCAGACGGTGAGTGACCATCCGCATGTACCAGTCCCAGTTCAATTTCTGCGCCGAGTACCCGCATGCGCGTGTTCGGGTCTTCAGTTTCCTGTATATTGAGATAGTTGACGCTGGGATTCAGATTGTAAGGAGCAATACTTTCCAGTAACCCATGACCACTGCGGTAGCGCGAGCTAACTACACTGCCAAGAATGAACCGATATCCATTATGCTCTGCAAGCAGCACATTTCCGCTGTCATGCAGCGCGGGATCGTAGTAAGACGTAACCGGCATTCCCACTGATTCCGAAAGGGCGTCCAGCGAAAGTTGATCGCCTTGCGAGTCGGTTACAGTAGATTCAAGGGCGCGGTTGAACAGGCGCTTGGCGCGTTCAATTTCTTGCCAGTGAATGGCGTTGCTAAATTCGATCAATGTGTCGTTGGAAGGAAGCGACATAAGATTGTTCTCGTGTAAAGCTGATACAGGGATGCCGATTTATTCGCACCGCTAATTTTGAATGATCGGGAGATTTCCTACAAGTTGCAACTTGAGCGATGTTCTAACCTGATAGAATTGCAAAATCAACCTCTTTGCGACTATTATTAAACCAGATGCTAGCCTGAACCGTTGCTCACGGAGCTGTAAACGCATGACCACGATTTTTCCTGTACCTGAAGTGGAAATTCGCGATCTCGGAAGTTTAACCGAACGCCGCCCTGCTGCGCTTGTTACTGGATCGCGCAGTTGGAACTCGGTAAGCGCGCTGGTTGAACTACCGATTGTGGTTCAGGCTGAGCCTGACCGGGTGGATGTGAGCTATCTGGACACACTTGCATCTGCTGTTCCGCCGCAGGTGGAAGTCGTTTACGGTGTTGGGGGCGGCTTGGTATCCGACGTGGCCAAGTATTTGGGTTGGAAGAAAAATCTTCCGGTGGTTGTCATTCCGACGGTGCTCAGCCAGGATGGTTTCTTCACATCGTTGATCGCGGCAAGGCAGGGTGGCACAACCCACTATATAGAAACCGGGCCAGTAAGTAAATTGATCGTCAATTGGGATGTGATCCGTACTGCGCCGCCCAATGTGCGCGGAGCAGGAATCATTGAACTGCTGACGATAGTGACTGGCTTGCTGGATTGGCGATACGCGGCAGAACACAATAAAACCACAGTGGAAACCCGTTTTCAGCCCTGGGCCGCCGGAATTATGGCCGGCATTGCCCAACAAGCCTTTAAGATTGCGGCAGGCGTAGGCAAGGGCAGTGTGGAATCGCTGCGTAACCTACTTGATCTGATGTGTCTCGAAGTGCAGTTGACGAATCAACTTGGTCATAATCGCCCCCAGGAGGGCAGTGAGCAGTTATTCGCATATGCGTATGAGCAAAAATTCCCGCGCAGTCGCCCGCTGCCGTACGCGGATCGTGTTGGGCCGGGATTGCTGATCGCTGCTGCGCTTCACGGGCAGGATGTTGGCCCGATTCGCGAGACACTGACTTCAGCCGGTATCAGGCTAGATCAACTACCGGCAAACAATGTTCGTGATACGTTGAAGATTCTTCCTGAATATGTGCGTAAGCACGATTTGCCGTTTAGCATCCTCAATGATCTTGATCTGACTTCGGAACGTGTTGAGGAAATAATGAGTGAAACGGGGCTGGAGGCTTCAGCCGGAGTGTAAGCCCGAACTATCGCGGTATTTGTGGTTTAGCCCTTTGCAGAAAGCTTAATTTGACGTTGAATAGTGCGGGTGAACAATTTCTGTTCACCCGCTATTTTTATCACAACGGCACACGAGGACGTAGATGATTCGCTTTGGAACTGATGGCTGGCGCGCCGTTATCGCTGAAGATTTCACCTTTGAGAACTTAAGGCTGATTTCACAATCAGTGGCGAATTTTGTACTGGATAAGCATGAAGGTGAGCAACCGGCGCAAGTAGTCGTTGGATACGATACACGATTTCTGAGCGATCGATTTGCGATGGAGACGGCGCGGGTATTAGCGGCGAACGGGATTGTAACGTGGCTAACCCGTTCTGATGCTCCGACCCCCGCAATTTCTTATAATATCAAAGAGAAAGGCGCAGCCGCAGGCGTGGTGATTACCGCTAGCCACAACCCCCCACGCTATAACGGTTTCAAGCTAAAAGCAGGATATGGGGGCAGTGCTGTTGCTGAAGATTGTGCTGAGGTGGAAGCCCACCTCGAGACTATTCAACGCGAGAATCGCCCGGTCAAACTGCTGGATTATGAGCATGCGCTTGATGAAAAGCTGATCCGACGATTTGATCCATCGTGGGCGTACTATGAACATCTCAGCACGTTGGTCGATCTGGATCGAATCTCATCTGGCGAGTTGAAGGTTGTTTCTGATGCTATGTGGGGTGCTGGACGAGGGGCATTTCTAGGTATATTATCGCGCGGACGCACTCATGTAACCGAAATTCGGGGTGCGCTCAATCCCGGTTTTGGTGGCATTCATCCCGAACCAATTATGCGGAACCTGAACGAACTGGTAGCGGCAGTGCAGCGCGATCAGGCGGACGTTGGTCTGGCGACTGATGGCGATGCAGATCGTATCGGGGCGGTTGATGCACGCGGCAGATTTGTTGATCCTCATCACATCATGGCACTTGCTCTACGCTATCTAGTTGAGGTAAAGAACCAGCGTGGAGCGGTGGTCAAAACAGTTTCGACTACGACTATGATTGATAACATTGCCGCAAAACATGGATTAAAACTGCATGAAACGCCTGTGGGCTTCAACCATATTGCCGATCTGATGATGCATGATGATATTTTGATAGGCGGCGAAGAAAGCGGCGGCATCTCCATCCGCAATCATATCCCTGAAGGCGATGGTATTTTGATGGGACTGCTGTTACTCGAAATCATGGCCTACCATGGTGCACCACTGCATGAAATTATCGAGGAAATGCAGGCCGAGCATGGCCCTGCTCACTATGGTCGTATTGACGCGCATCTGGCAAACCTGCGTCCGAAAAAAGAGATGATGCAGCGGCTGACCGAGCAAGCTCCTACCGTACTAGCAGGAGAATCCGTTGTCTCGGTTAGTACGCTAGACGGCGTAAAATATCAGTTCGCAGATCGAAGTTGGCTGCTTATCCGCCCGAGTGGAACCGAACCTGTACTGCGCGTGTATGCGGAAGCTCGCTCGCCAGAGATGGTTAAACAGCTTCTCGTTGAAGGCAGCGAGCTTGGTGAAAAAGTTTCAGGCGGTTAGATATTAGCCGCCTGAGCGTGGCCCACGCGCAATACGGTTCAGCAGGTCAAACCAGAATGGCGCGCCCTGCGCAATTGCGAGTACGGTTAGCCCCCAACCTATCAGCTTGGTGAGCATAAATCCCGGCCAGGACGCGTTATTTCCCGGAATAAGCAGCCACGCGTTCCGCCCATCTGTACATGGATCGGGAACTGCCTCAGGCTGAGGGCAGCCACCTTCAACTGGCTGATATTCCCAACCCAGGGGCAGCCGCAGCGAGAATAAATCCATGAAAATAGTGCTGTCCGCTGTGGAAGTTGCGGGTGCCGATTCAGACCCTGACAGTATTTCAATGGATTGTTCTTCAGGGATAGACTGTGCCTCGGCAGTCACATCAGCAGCAGGAATCCCTGATTCATTCAGCTGATCTAGCGCTGCCTGTAACTCAGCCTGTGATTGCGACAACTGTTGTTCCAGTGACCTATCATTGACAGCAGCCTGTGCCGCTAGCGCCACTGTCTCCCTGATAACCGGGTCGTTCCACAGGGTACGCGAGATATGCAGCGTGTCAATATTGAGTGTTACCACAAGCACTATGCCCACAATGTAGGAGATGCGGGTCATGTTGCGTTTGTAAAATTCAGTGACAAGGTTCATACGAGCGTTGAACCATGTCTCCAGCTTCACCTGCGCTTCGTCTACAGTTTTTGCCGATGCCAACAGGGTTTCTAATGCTTTGCGCATACCCGGATCGACAACTTCCTGAACGCCCGCCAACAGAGGGATCAGCTTACTTTCTTCATTGTTTGCCTGGAGCTGCCTCCGCATCTCATTGACTTGTTCAAGCTGAATTAGCAACATACCCCGATCTTCGGGGTCAGTAAGGCTATTAATCGCATTTTGCAATTCAGTTATGCCGATACCACCATTCTGAAAACGGCGGATCATTTCGATAATTTGTGTTTTTTCAGTACCTTGTAGAACCTTGCCAGTGGTTTCATAGAGAGAGCGAAACAACCGATCATTTGCGTAGGCCGCCAGAATATCCATAAGGGTTTGTGAGAAGAGTTCAGGTTCTACCCATGAAACCCCGGTCGGTTTTTCTTCAGCCATCTGAGTGGCATCCTGCGCGCTGATTTTTGCTTCTGGCTGTATTACAGAGGGAATCAGGCGAATAAGCGGATGCGCCATGAATTTCGCGCGCGTTTCGGGATCGGTCAGCAGCCCGAAAATACCGTCTTTGAGCGATCTGGCGCGTAATTGGAACAGGTAGGCGACACTGGTATTAACCTGCGTAACCATGACGCTGAAGAGGCTGAAGATGAAAGTTAGGCCGACGATGACCTGAAAAATCGGCGAGTCCAGCATAGGGACATCTCCTTTAGCAGCGCAAGGGGTAGTGTAGCACGAAAGCTTGATGCGGGTATAATTCAGCGTACACAATACCTTGATGAATTTAGGGAGAGGTTTCATGTCGTTTGACAAGATTGTTGTCCCGTCATGGGGTGAGAAAATCACCTATAGTGACGGGAAGCTGCACGTGCCAGATCAACCAATTCTGGCTTTTATCGAAGGCGATGGTATTGGCCCGGACATTATGCGTGCCAGCCTGCGAATCTGGGATGCAGCAGTCGAAAAAGCCTATGGCGGCAAGCGCAAGATCAGCTGGATGGAAATTTTCTGTGGCGAGAAAGCGCAGGCGCTTTATGGCACCTCAATGCCCGAAGAAACCTTTGAGGCGATGCGTGAGTATGTGGTCGGCATTAAAGGCCCGTTGACAACACCGGTTGGTGAAGGCTTCCGCAGTTTGAATGTAACCCTGCGTCAGGTGCTAGACCTGTATTCCTGCGTGCGCCCGGTGCGCTGGTATCGCGGCGTGCCTAGCCCGCTGCGTCATCCTGAAGAAGTGGATGTAGTTATCTTCCGTGAAAACACCGAAGATGTTTACGCCGGGATCGAATATGAATCTGGCACGCCGGAAAACGAGAAGATCGCACGGTTCCTACGTGAAGAAATGGGCGCTGAATTTTTTGAAGGCGCGGGCATCGGTATTAAGCCGATCAGCGCGTTTGGTTCCAAGCGTCTGGTGCGGTCAGCCATTCAGTATGCCATAAATCGCAAGCGCAAGAGCGTGACACTGGTACACAAAGGCAATATTCAGAAATTCACGGAAGGCGCGTTTATGCGCTGGGGTTACGAAGTTGCCAGAGACGAATTTGGCGACACTACGATTTCGTGGGCGGACGTTGAGAAGAATCACGGAGGGAAGGTTCCCGAAGGCAAAATTCTGATTCAAGACGTGATCGCGGATATCAGCTTCCAGAAGATGCTGCTACGACCGAGTGAATTTGATGTGCTGGCGACGCCAAATCTCAATGGTGATTACCTGAGCGATGCGATTGCTGCTGAAGTAGGCGGCGTGGGTATTGCCCCCGGCGCGAATATTGGCGATGGTGTAGCGCTGTTTGAGGCGACTCACGGCACCGCGCCTAAATATTCAAATCTGGACAAAGTGAATCCCGGCTCTCTGCTGTTCAGCGGTGTGATGATGCTGGAATATCTGGGTTGGGATGAAGCTGCAAATCTGATCACCAAGGGCTATGAAAAGACCCTCGATCAGAAAGTGGTGACATATGACTTTGCCCGCCAGATGGAAGGCGCAAAGGAAGTTAAGACCAGCGAGTTCGCGACGGCGATCATCAACAACTTCTAATCGCTTCTGAATTACAAAACGACTGGTGACAGAATACAGGCACGCTTTGCCTTAGCGTGTCTGTTTTTTGTTATTCGGGACTTACAGGATAGAACGACCTTATCGGCGGGATTCCGCATAGTTTTCAACGGGGGGATAAGGCATCAGTTTGTTTATTCTTTATCTGCAAGATTTTTACTGTACCGGGAACTTCGACTTATGAGGGATAGATTGCGTCTGTTACAATTATTTAGATGCAATGTTATGTGCTTAGGCTGAACCTGACCGGGAGTTCACTTGACCAACGATAAGCCAAGCGTCCTCATCGTAGATGACGATATTCTCAACCGGGAACTGTTGCAAACTGTTTTCGAGCGCAGTGGTTTTTTGGTGCTTCAAACGAATAACGGGCTTTCAGCCATAAAGATGGCGCAGGAACAAAAGCCAACCGTCATTGTGTGTGATGTGCGGATGGGATTGATGAGCGGCTACGAGGTTTGTGCGACGCTCAAGCAATCCCCGGAGACTAGCTCTATCCCGTTTATTATCCTTACCGCCCTTGAAAATGATGCTGAACGGCAAAAGGCTATAGACGCGGGCGCAGCCGATTTCATTCCTAAGATGAGCGGGTGGCAAGTGCTTTTGGAACGCGTAAAAACCCTCATTTCATGAAAGTATCGCAGGTGTAATGGGATACGGATCACGATCTACCCGACGAGGTGGGGGGCCTCCGGCCTGGCTCATTTTTCTGGTTGCGGTCGCATTGGTGTTCGGCGCATATTACCTGATTCGCGGGGCGCAAAATTTCCTTCTGACAGGCGGGCTTGGCGTAGAGGAAGCTACCGCACAGGCGCAAGCTGTTGCCAGCGCCACAGCAGTTCGTGTAACGCGAATGGCAACGCAGCAAGGCGAGAATGTTCAACTACTACCCACCGGTACGCCATTACCTGAATGTATAGATTTTCGTGTCACTGTACCTAATGCAGTGGTGCGCAGCGGGTCATCGTCAACAGCCGCAGTATTAACGGGATATTCTGAAGGAACAATTGTGTGTGTGATCAGCCGTGCCGCGCAGGGGAGCGAGTGGTACTTAATTGATCAAAACCCACGTACGCGGCGAATTGAAGAAGCCTTCATGCACGAAGAGGTAATAGATGCGGTTAATCCCACGCCGACGCCATCTGATACACGGACGCCGCTGCCATCAGTAACACCTGCGCCGACCAGTGAAAATCCATCGGCGACACCCACGCCAACACCTTCGAATACGCTGCCGCCAGATTTCCGTCCAACACTGCCCGGCGCACCCGCGCAGGCGACTGCTACGCCTGAAGAAGGGGCAACAATCGCGGCAAATGGCTAAGTGAAAGATAGTTTCTGAATGAGCAGGAATGCCAATTGCTTACCGTGTAGTTACCAATCAATTGAAATTGAGATAGTCACTAGACTTGAACTTCTGCCAGTTCTTGCCGGCGATGGCGGGCAAGCAGCGGATATTCAACCACTAGCGCCGAGCCAGCGCGTATGATCGCACCGATCAGCATGATACTCACTAAGCTGATGCCACCTGTAACCAGCAAACTGCCGATCATTGGTCCCATGAAGGCGGCAAACCCCGTGACCTGCTGGTAGGCTGTTGCATAAGCCGCGCTATCTTCTCCGGGCGTGTTCTCGGTGAAAAATCCGAACAAACCAATCATTGCTGCCGCAGCCCAACATGCTCCAGAAAGTGCCGCGCCAATGAGCGTTAGGTTAAGATTTGGCGAGAGGGCAAAGACAACTGCTGCGATTGCAGTGCCAAACATCATAACCGCGATCATGGCACGATTACCAATCTTGCGGACGATGCGCGGCGTTAAGATAGCCATCAGTGCGCCTGCGCTTAATTCGATAAGACCGAATACCGCCATGAAACCTTCAGTGGCTCCGCGTTCTTTCACTAAAAAGATCGGGGTGACCGAAACTAGGAAGGTAAAAGTAAGCTGTACTACAGCCGTAACCAGCGCGACCTGCCGGAATTTGTGTGATTTCCATGGACTGAAAACGCCCATCTTCTTGACGTTTGCACTATGCGATGGAAGTGGATCTGTTCGGATTGCGTTACAGTGTTTGAAACTGAACAAAGCCGCAATGAAGGCAACGCCGAACATAATCTGGTAATTGATAGGGTAGGGTAATTTTTCAAGCAGCAACCCGAATGCTAAGGCACCCAAGGCCAGCATGATATTCAGCCATAATGCACGTAGGCTGAGCAGCCTGGGCAGGTTATTCTGCGAAACAGAGCCGCGCATCATATCCATAAATACTACGCCAGCTACTCCCTGTGGAATGGCTGGTAGTGAAATCGCAATAATCAGCCACAGGGGACGTAAGTGTTCTGGCAAAAGCGGGGCAAATGCCGGAAGGATGAACATCAAGCGCATGCCTAGCCCGGGCCATGAAAGCGCGCGTTCACGGGTGGTATAGCGACGCTGCCAGACACCCCCTAGACCTGATGAAAATAACAAAACGAGGGAAGGTAAGGCCGTGATAAGGCCGATTTCAGTGGGGCTTGCCCCAAGCCGAATCGCATAAACCGAGAGAAAACGGGAAGTGGCTGCAAGGGCGAGGCCGTACCAGGCAATATCGAACACCAGATGCCGAAAGTTCGCTTGCTCGAACTGCGACGATGTGTGATGGAATGACATGATTTTCCGTTGGAGAAGGAGACCATCTTGAAGCTACAATAGAGTATGATGCTTAGTCTATCAGTCCAACTTACTGGATGGACTGTATGGTCTTATTGTGGCTAAGCGATTAGACTCAATTTTACGCGTAAGCCCGCCTGAAAAACGCTTGAGTTAAGAAAGCGTAGGGCAGGCGTTGGGAGGAAATCATGTCGTTTTTTGGAAAGAGTAAGCAATCGGAGACGCTTCCGCGTATTGCCGGAGATCCAATCACCCCAAGGGCAGAAGCGCCACAGATTGCGCCACCCCCTGCTCCAGTAGGTTTTGAAACCGTGCTAGGAGCAAATTCAACGCTTGAAGGCTCACTGCGCAGCAACGCCAATGTGCGGCTTGACGGCACCTTTACGGGCGAATTAGAAATAGGCGGCAATGTGCTGGTTGGTGAAACAGCCAAAATCACTGCGGATATCAATGCGAAGAATATTTCTATTGCCGGAGCAGTACGGGGTAACGTTAGCGGCAAAAAGGTTCAGCTTCTGCGTACTGGCAGAATCTGGGGCGATATTCGCGCGCAGGCATTAACGACCGAAGAAGGCGCATTCATTGACGGAAAAATTACGATGGTAGGCGCTGAGGGCAATGGGGGGGTTCCAACCTTTGATGTGCCGCATCCTGAGCCAAGCGGCGCGGATCGTGTTGTAGCGGCGCTCACGCCAGAAGAGCCGCCAACTGCACCGGAAGAAACTAATATGATTGAAGAAGGCGCGCCCGCTGCCGAGATTCCTGAGGATACGCCAGAAGATGCAATCCTTGACGCTGCCGAGTTGGAAGAGAAGGAATGATCAAGGTTCTGTTTGTGTGTGCTGGCAATATTTGCCGCTCTCCGATGGTCGAAGCTGTTTTTCGGGATCTGGTCACCAAAGAGGGATTGGAAGACCAGTTTGATATTGATTCGGCGGGGACAGGCGGATGGCATACAGGCGAACAGGCACATTCGGGCACGCGCGCAATCCTGAAGCGCGAGAACATTTCGTATGATGGTAGGGCACGTCAGGTAACCCGGCAGGATATGGATAACTTCGACTATATTCTAGCGATGGATGACGAGAACCTGAGCGATTTACGGCGCATTACTTCAATGCCTTCTGCTGAAGTTTCGATGTTTTTGGCAGATGCGTTGTTTGAGGGGACTGTAGCCGATGTTGAAGTCCCTGATCCGTACTACAACGGAAAGTATGAGATCGTCTTTGAACTGGCAAACGCCGGAAGTGCCGCGCTGCTCAGGCGGATTCGCGCTGAGCGGGGGCTTTGAGGAACAGTAAATTTGACGGGTAGGACGGTTCGCGAACCGTCCTACTTAAACTTGTACGTTCTAACGCCCCGTCCATACAGGTTCGCGTTTCTGCGCAAAGGCCATAAACCCTTCTGGGCCATCTTCACTGCTCAAGATTGCCTTCTGATTTTCTGCTTCGCGTGTCAGAGAGGCAGCATAGTCACTGTCTAAAGCTGCCAGCATTGCCGCTTTGCCCCTGCGCAACGCCTGTGGCGATTTGCGGCTGATCACGCTTGCGAATTTCAGCACTTCGTCCATAAAGTTGTCTACTGGATAGGCGTGATTAGCAAGACCGATTTGAACCGCTTCCTGAGCATCCACATCGCGTCCGGTAAACATCATCTCCATAGCACGCCCTGTACCAATCAGGCGGGGCAGCAGGTAAGTGCCGCCACCATCGGGGATTAAGCCAACGCGAATGAATAATTCGGCAAACTTCGCGCGTTCGCTGACTAGACGAATATCGCAAGCAAGCGCCATATCGCAGCCAATCCCTGCGGCGAAACCATCTACGGCGGCAATGACCGGCCATGACGAGAGACGAATTGTTTTCAGGGTGGGGCCATAAACTTCTGTGAGCATGTAAAAAGTATTTTCAGGTGTGTAACCGTTTTCAATTGCTTTTTTAATATCTGCACCGGATGAAAAGCTGCCGTTGGTGCCGGTGAGCACAATACAACGGGTGTCATCGTGCTCGCATTGCAGCAAAGCGGCTCTCAGCGCGTTCATCAGCACATCATCAACGGCGTTGCGTACCTCAGGACGGTTCATGGTGAGAACGGTCACTGCTTCAAAACGGTCAATTTCCAAAACAGACATCTTTTTCACTCCTCATCTTCTTCTGTTTCATCATCGCTTTCAGCCAGCAAAACGGGTGTTCCGGGGGCACTAGCCGCGCTGCGCGGTGTGGATTTCCTTGAACTTTGCGTACGGGCGGGTTTTGGCGGGGTCGAACGTGCTTTAAGCGCCTTTTGAATTTCGCCAATTAGCACGGCGCTGTTGTGATAATCTCCTTTTAACGGCACATATATCCAGAAGGAAGCGGGGATAAACACCGCCCCTAGAACCGGGCTGCCGCTTAGCGTCAATGCCATGGCGACAACTACCAGTGCCCCAATGATGATCATTCTGCCGTGCGAATTGACGCCGCCAGCAACTGTGCCATTCATGACTGTGATGCCAGATTGG
>CAZBPB010000002.1:21874-29745 GCA_964493565.1 uncultured Pleurocapsa sp.
ACGGGTCGTCCGGTTGAACTTGCCAATAACTGGCGTGGTCACGCTAACGGCAAATGAACCGTTTTTTTCGATCCAACCATCCATTGCCAGCCTTGTGCTGGTTCCCTTCTGATGCAAACGTTCAGAAATGGCAGTCAGCGATTGTGGGATAGTTTTTTCGGTGTACAGCGTGACTTGCACGATCAGCCCTCAAGCCAGAAGCAAATTAAATCATTGGAATGGACACGCCGCCATCAATCACAAAAACCTGACCGGTGGTGAATGCTGAGGCGGGAGAAGCCAGATACAACGCGATACCCGCGATATCATCTGGCTGACCAACCCGCTGCGCGGGGGTTCGAGAGAGCACCACGTCCATGATCATCTCGTTTTCCCAGATAGCGCGGGCAAATTTGGTTTGCACTAGCCCCGGTGCGATGGCATTGCACTGGATGTTATCCGGTGCCAGTTCCATCGCCAGTGTTTGAGTGAGATTGATAACCGCTGCTTTGGTGGAGCTGTAAACACCCTGCATTCTTCCGGGACGCAAACCGTTGATCGAGGCGACGTTAATGAGCTTCCCGCCACCGCGAGAGCGCATGATCGGCACAATTTGCTGGCATAACCAGACATTACCTAACAAATTCACTTCAACAGTTTTCTGCCACATACTGTCTTCAGCTTCTAGTATCGGCCCGAAGTGGGGATTAGTGGCAGCATTATTGACCAGAATATCCACTCCACCGTAAGTTTCTACCGTTTCCGCAACTAACGCCCGAAGCTGGCTCTTATCGCCATTATGGGCGGTTAAAGCCAGTACCTCAGCACCCTTGCTTCGTAATTCGTTTGCCGCTTCCTGAAGGCCATCGGCTTTGCGGGCTGTGATCACCACATTTGCGCCTGCGCTTGCCAAAGCACTGGCAATTGCCAGTCCAATCCCGCGCGAGCCACCGGTGACTATAGCGACCTTGCCACCAAGGTCAAACATAGCCGGTACGTTACTCATTGAAATTTCTCCGTAATAAAGGTTTTTTTGTGGCGAAGATTATAACCTATCCTTACGCGCAGTCGTCGGGTTCTTTGCTACACTTTTATACGACGCGAGGATCACAATGACGATTTACGATATTACCAGAACGGTCACGCCGCAAACTCCTGTTTGGCCGGGTGATCGCTCCTACACAGTGGAAACCTTCCTCAGGATTGAGGATGGCGCATCTGTTAACCTGACTACACTCTCGTTAAGCCCGCATACAGGTACACATGCTGATGCGGCTTTCCATACCGAGCGTGATGGCTGTCATCCTGCGGCTGAAAATCTAGAGGCATATATCGGGCGTTCCCGCGTGATTACGGTAACAAAAAGGGATGGGGCGCTCCTGCCATCTGATTTTCCATCAGGGATTCTGGATGGCGTACAGCGATTGTTAATTCACTCAGATGTAAGCGAATTACCAGAAGCCCGATGGCCGGATGAATTTCCGTATCTAAGCGAAGCGCTGATTGATTATCTAGCAGGACAGGGTGCGCTGTTAGTCGGGTTAGATTCACCGTCTGTGGATTCATTTGATAGCAAAACTTTACCTTGCCATCACGCCTTGAGGCGGCTGGGCATGGTCAACCTCGAATGTTTGAATCTGGCAGGAGTGCCGGATGGGGATTATGAACTGATTGCCCTGCCGCTGAAGCTAGATTTAACCTGTGCTTCGCCTGTACGCGCTATTTTGCGAACGCTTTAGGGGGTAGATGATGGGAAGTTTTCTGCCAATCCTCTTGTTTGTTATGTTTGCGTTAGTCCTGTTATTTGGTTATATAGCGATACGCCGAAAATTCATGCGGGTGGGGTATATCATTGCGTATATGCTTGCTGGTTCAATTGCCACAATGTTTCTCGTATCGCTCACATCAGGCAACAGCATAATTCAAGCTGCATTTGTAGGCATACTTATTGGTGGAGTATTTGGGATTATCGTCGCTTCTATCGCCTGGTACTTTCAGCGGGCAGAAGAACAAAAACACGTGGCTGCTCAGCCTGAAAACACTAGCATTGAGTAATTCCCCGCGCCTGTAAAATCGAAGCGCGACGCTTCCAGAATGTAGGTGTCATCACGGGGAAGTTCGATGCGGAATAGCTGAGCGCCTGTGCCTAATTCTGTGTCTGCTGCGTCGTCATTGCGTGCTAAGGGACGACCATCCGAAAGCATGATGGTAAGGAGCGGATCGAGATCACCGCTTTCGGCGCGCAGGGTGACGGTGATGATTTGCCCGCGCTGTCCCTGAAACACCCATCGGTCTACTGGAATAACGTCGCTTAACGCGCCTGTCAGCGTAATTGCCTGATCTTCCAACGCAAATGTGCGATCTACCGTGAGCGCCAGCGCGTAGGTTCCGTCTCCACCAATCCGAGTGACATCAATGCCGTATATTCCTGATTCAGGCAAGGTAAAGCTCGGGATATAAGCATCGTAACTTCCCCACAAGGCTACGCCTTGCTGATCATCGTTTTCAGCGACCACTGCGCCCGATGGTGAAACCAAACTCAGCGCCATATCCAGCGTGTCGCGGCGCTGGAGGTCGGTCGCTGCCAGCGTGATTATCTGACCTGCTTCTCCGGCAAAATGCCAGCGTTGACCAGTCATGCGTTCGCTCAGGCTTCCGAGTACGGGCGCGAAGGGTACGATGGTTTCATTGCCGACGCGATTCGCAGGCGCTGAGGTGTTGGCGAGACCGATGCTTCCATCCCCCCACCCGGCAATGAGGGCGCCGTCCGGCGTAAAATTTAGCGTGGAAATGCCCGGCAAATCGGAAGCCAACGGTGTGAGAGCGCCGTCTGTATCTGCGCGCATAATACTTCCATCGTTAAGGGCTACTGCTAGCCACCCTTCGGGGTGGACTGCTACATCAATCACCTGCGCAGGCGAATAAGGCAGCCAGAATTTCAGTTCTGGCAATACGCTGGTCGTGTCCAATGACGAGACAGCCCCTGCTACGCTGTTGTCAATGAGGGATTGCAGCCATTCAACCACAAGTATTTCGCTGGCAGATGCGCCTGCGATGGGTGCCGCAGTAGCATTGAAATTTAGCGGGAATGTACGTTCGCGCCCACCCGTTGAAGTACTCAGCAAATAGGTGTTTTCGGTGCGATCAACAGCATAAATTGCCCCGTCTGAGGTTGCAAAGACTGATTCCGGCGCGTTTGCTCCAAAGCTGCCCACCGGGTTTGCCCATCGGCGATCGCGTCCCAACACTTGCAGACAGCGGCATACTGTGTCGCCCACATAGAGATTGCCGTCAATGCCGATGGCAATTCCCGTGGGCGTAGAGGGGTTAAGGAATGGATATGTACCGACTAGAGCGCCGTTCAAGTCAAATTCGATCACGCCCTGCTGGTTAACCGCAAAGACGCGATCTGAGCTGGCAGTTACCCCTGCCACGCGCGGTTGCAGAGTATCTATTACCACACCAAACTCAGGGATTTGTGCAGACCACGCCAATGAATACCCTGCTGTTTCGGGTAAATAGGTATCATCAAGAGTGACATGATTGGCAATCGGAGCAAAATCTGGAGATGTGCCAAACGCGTAAACGATTCGGTGATCAGGCAACCTGCCAACTCGACCCTCTACCGGTATTCCATCCAGGCTGTTGTGCAGGGTAATTGCAAGTGCGTTATCACCAAACCATCCGGTATTTGACGTTGAATAGCCGAACAGGTTGTGTTGAGCCAACGCCTCATCTAGCAATGACAACCGGGATGGAGGATATTCTGCCGCAGGCGTAACAATCATCTGGAAGAAGGCGTTAGACGCTTCGTCGAGCGGATTAAGGGTCAGGATGAGATTTTCGCCGCTACTTCCTGCCTGCACATTCCACCCGACAGGCATTAGCAAGCCCAGGTTAGCCTCTACCCATGCGTAGGACGTGGGAACTGGCTGGGCAACAATGTCCGTTGCTTCAGGGGTCGTTTCCTGAGCGAGAACGCCGGCGTTAAAAATGAGCAGCACTACGAGAGGAAGTAGCAGCTTCGCAACACGCATAATTCACCGTTTTGAGAGAGTGACAAGAACCGGCAGCCCAAGCTGTTCAATTTCGCTGCGCCGCCGGACAAAAGGATCAAGGTAATAAGCTAACGCTGCCAATCCCAACCCCGCGAGAAAGCCTAGCCCTATTTTGATGAATGGCGCAAATCTATTGGGCAATGATGGGGCAGAGGCTGCGGCTTCGTTGATATTTAGGATGCGTATGGAAGCTGGCATGCCACCTAGTTGAGGAAAATAGTCAGCGTTCGTGGTTTCAAGGACTTGAACAGCCGCTTCAACAGCGGTATTCAATACTTCGGCATCAGGATACGACAGAAATATCTGCCCGATACTTCGTTCGTTATCTGCCTGAATACCCAGCATGCTTACGTCAATCATATTATCAGTGATCGCAGAAACTTCGGCTTTGAAGCTGGTACTTCGTACCCAGTCAGTAAATGCGTTGACAACCAATTCAGATGAAAGCCAGAGATCTTGATAGTCGCCAGTTTCGCGGGGGATGGCTTCCATATCCTGAAACGCAGTGTAGCTGATTTGAGCGGCATAACCACCGGAGACGGCGGTGCGATTCAAAAAATCAGGAGCGGCAAAAATGGCAGCAATAACGGTGGGGATTAAGATTAGCCACCAGCGTGAAACAAAGATGTTCAGAATACTACGTAATTCCAAAATCCAACCTCATGCGTGAAAGGTCGCGATTATTATAGCGTGAAGGTGAAGGTTGCAACTGAAACAGGAAGAAAGTCTTATTTTTTGAAATCCTGCCACGCCTGCTCGATGTAAGCTGTAAGCTGCCGGGTGAAAACCCGGGTATCAAACTGAAGGGCATGGTCGCGCAATATTGCAGGCGGGTAGCGACTTGCATCGAACGATGACAGAACTTTGACAAGGCTTTCTACCGTCATTTCATCAAACAGCTCACCGGTTTTACCGGGGATTACTGTATCTAGCGCACCGCCGCCTGCATAGGCAATTACCGGGCGACCCGCCGCCTGTGCCTGTACCGGGGTAATGCCAAAATCTTCTAATCCCGGAAAGATGAAAGCTTTACAACGTGCCATCAAGCCGGGAAGTTCCTCGTCAGGTACGTAGCCCAGAAATTCTACCGTTGAGCCTGCCATTGACTTGAGACGTTCAAGGTCACGACCACTGCCTCCAATTTTGAGCGGCAAATTTAGCTGCGTGCACGCTTGAACCGCCAGATCGATTCGCTTGTAGGGAATTAGCCGCGATACGATCAAGAAATAATCTCCAGACTCGCTCATTGGCTGGAAGCGCGTTGTGTCTACCGGCGGGAAAATGATGGTAGACTCGCGTTGATAGTATTTCTGAATGCGCTTCTGTATCTCGGTAGAGATGGCGATAAACTGGCTCACCCGCTTTGAGGCTGCGAAATCCCACTTTTGCAATCCGGCGATCAAAGGGCGTAGGGCGAATTCGCTGCCTTTACCTAACCCTTCGCGGGCAATATATCCATCTAAATCCCACACATAACGGGTTGGCGCGAGGCAGTAGCAGATATGCAGAGTGCTGCCGCCGTGTTGCAGGCCGTGACAGAAACCACTTTTGTTGCTCAGGACAACATCGTATTCAGAGAGGTCAAGATTGCCCCACGCCGCCGGATAGAAAGGTAAGAAGCGCTGGTGTTTTTGATGGATGCCGGGTAAGCGATCAATCCACAGTGTGTGTATATCCCACTCGCGATAAAAAGCAGGCATCTTATCTGGCGCGAAAATGCTGGTAAAGACTGGCGATTCAGGAAATATGTCAACCAGCGTTTCCAGCACATCTTCTGCGCCGCCGCGCTGGTTCAGCCAATCGTGGACAAGTGCAAGTTTCATGATTAGAAGAGTCTGGCGCGGATTGGCGCAAAGGTGTGGCGGTGAATTGACGTTGGGCCAAGTTGATCCAGCGCATGCTGATGACGCGCAGTGCCGTAGCCTTTGTGTCCGGCGAAGCCATAACCGGGATACTGTTGATCTAGCGTAATCATAAAATGATCTCGATGCACTTTGGCAAGAATGCTGGCGGCAGCGATACTTAATGAACGACTGTCACCCTTTATCAATGAGGTAAATGGAGTGTTCGCGTAGTTCCAGCGTATAGCGTCTAGAAGCAAGTGATCGGGCATACAGTCTGTATTACAGATGCTATCCATTGCTCTACGCATTGCGGTCAAGGTCGCGGGGACGATGCCAAGCTGATCAATTTCGCTGCTGCTCGCTTCGCCAATTCCCCAATTTGAGACTGACGACTTAATTTGCTGCACCAAAGCCTCGCGCTGCGGTGGGGTTAATCGTTTGCTGTCGTTCACGCCGCACAGTGTTTTCGCTAATTGCTGGGCGTTTTGTGGAAGGCAGACTGCTGCCGCTACCACCGGCCCGGCCCATGCGCCACGCCCTGCTTCATCAAGGCCAAAAACGCGCAGACAGCCACTTTGCCAGAGCGCGATTTCAATTTCCAGCGGGGCTGTTTGGGGTATTTTGAGGGGCATATAGACCATTTCGCCAGTTCCGGCGAATCTGCCAGATTTCACGCAGCATATTTAGCGAATCTTGAACTAAGCGCATACGGCTATCAGGGTCAAAATACCACGTAATGGGTACTTCGCGAATTTTATAACCGCGTTTCAGGGCAATGAACAGGATCTCCACGTCGAAGCCGATGCCGTTCATTTGCTGAACCGCGAACAGGTCTTCGGCGCTGCGCCGATTGAACATCTTAAAGCCGCATTGAGTGTCTTCAAATTTGCTGATAGCCATAACCTTGATGAGCAGGTTGTTCACCCGTCCCATCAGATGCCGGTATTCTGGCTCGCCAATGCGCTGCGCTCCCTTACCTTCACGCGTGGCAATGCTGATGTCGTAGGTGCCAGCATCGGGTGGCAGGAATTTGACGACTTCCTCAATTGGCATCGAGAGATCGGTGTCGCAGATAAAGCGATAGTCACCGTATGCTGCGAGCATTCCTGCTTTTACGGCCCGTCCTTTGCCCCGTTCTTTGAGCTGCATCAGGCGCACATAAGGATGCGTTCTGGCATATTCCTGCACGATTTCAGCAGTGCGATCCTTGCTGCCATTGTCAACAACAATCACTTCCGCGGTGTAAGTCTGCGTTTGCAGAAAAGCGTCAATTTTCTCAAGGCTCGGCGGAAGTCGCTGCTCTTCGTTAAGCGCCGGGATAATGATCGAGAGCAGCGGTGGCGCTGCCGGGCGTTCTTGAGAAGACAAATTCGGAAACTCCTGTTGCATGCCTGTTACTAATACAGGCATTATGAGGCTAATCCTGAGGTGGCGAAAGCTGTGCCTCTAACTCTGCGATGGAAACCCGCCGCAGATGTTGTATTTGCCGGCGCTTGCCTAGCTGGTTTGGTATATTTAGCCACCCGGCGAACATACCTCGAAGATGTGCGCGAGCTTCTTTACCACGCCATGCGCGCAAGGCGGTAAATGCAATTTTGGCTTGCCTGCGCATAATCTGGCGGAAATACTTGTACCACAGTTCGGTCGGGTAATTCTTAACGAGCACCCAGATACTGTTACGACCATCATAGTAGCTGGCAGTTGCTCCGCCTCCGGTAGCCGAAAGATGATGATAAACGACTGCTTGCGGTGTGTAAAGACAGCGCCATCCTGCTAGCTGCGCGCGCCAGCCTAAATCCACGTCTTCCAGTAAGAAGAAAAATTCGTCGTCGAGTACGCCTATCTCATCCAGCATGGAACGGCGATAGACGCTGGAACCGCCACAGGCGCTGAATACAAACTGCTCATGATCGAAATCGGCTCGATCAGGCTGCCATACACCCCGGTTACCGGCACGACCATCTACGGTAAAGAAATCGCCAGCGGTATG
>CAZBPB010000003.1:0-5307 GCA_964493565.1 uncultured Pleurocapsa sp.
AGGGGTCTTAGGTTTCTTCCGGCATATTCTCAGCCGTTGGAAGAGTCAGGCTTATGGTGGCGCCGGGCAGTGGGCCGGAACTTTCGACCCAGATTCGCCCACTATGAGCTTCTACAGCTAATTTGCAGAAGGTGAGTCCAAGCCCACTCCCGCGCGATCCACGTTTAGGTATGTTGCCTTTGACCTGACGGAAGCGTTCGAATACACGTTCTCGTTCAGCAAAAGGAATCCCGGAGCCGCTGTCAGCAATAGAAATCCTGATCTCGTTTTGATGCTGGTGCGCAGAAATGAAAATTTGACCACCCTGCGGTGTGTGTCGGATTGCATTATCAATCAGATTGACCAGCACCCGGCGAATAATGTCTTCGTCCGCATATAGGAATGGCAGGCGTGCATCAACCTGAATTTGAAGATCAATTTCGGCTTCTAATATTCTGCTTAAGAGCGTATTGATAGCGGCATCCAGCATTTGCGGTAGCGGGATAGATTGGCGGTTCAGGGGCATTTCACGGCGTTCCAACTTGGCAATATCCAGCAAGCTGTCAACGATGCGCATCAAATCGCGGGCGCTTTCTTCAGCCACCTCAAGGGTTTTACGGGCAATCGCATTTTCAGGCGTGTCGGCTAAGTCTTCCTGCGCGAGCGTTAAACCTGTTTGAATTGCCCAGAGCGGGCCGCGCAGATCGTGAACCATCATGCGGGTAACTTCGTTACGATAATCACTTAACTGCTGCTGTTCGGTTACGTCGCGGAATACTAGTAAACGCCCGATGATTTCGCCGCTTTCGCTGCGTACCGGCCCGCCAATCTCTTCGATATGGACTGTTTGCGCACCCGCTTCGCGCGAAAATTCGCGCCTGGTGATGCGTTCAGGCTCAAGCCGAAGCTGACGGGCAAGCTGCGTGAGTTCACTGCGGCTGTAGCCCATACCTACCGGTTCGTCTCCGCCCATAGATTGCGTGAGTACTGTGACCAGATGCTGACCGAGTACTTCTTCCTTTTCCAGCCCGATCAGTCGTTCAGCGGCGGGGTTACACTCGATTAGACGCCCATCGCGATCCAGCAGCATGACGCCATCGCGGGTGGAGTTTAAGATTGCACCCATGCGATTATTGCCTGCCCGAATTTCTTCAACGAGCGCCGCGTTATCCAGATGCCCGGCAATTTGATAAGCCAGCAAGATCAAACTGTTTAGATCGCGTTGGCGAACTTTGGTGCCCGGCGGCAGTATCACACACAAAATGTGACGGATGCCCGCTGTGCCTTTTATGGGAACGCTGATTAATGTTTCATTATCGCCGATACGTTCTTCGACTTTAATTTCGCCGGTACGAGCAGCATTAAGAGCTGCCTGTGGAATGGCTGCTGCCTGCTGAGATGAGCGTGTTTCAGGGCGCTTAAGAGCAACAAGCAGGGAAACCTGATTACTTTGCGGTAAGTAGCGAAACAATGATGCATCATTTGCATTTAGCATCGCGCGGGCTGTTTCGATAATCGCATCAGCAACAGCGCGGATGTTATCCGTCGTGGTGACACGCAAAGTCAATGCTTGCAGATGACGCAGCGATTTTATCTGATGTTCATGATCCTCAATCAGTCGGGCGTTTTCGATGCTAATGACAGCGTGGGCAGCCAGATTGGTCAAAAAGTTGAGATGTTCATTTTTGAAGAAATTGGAACGCCTGCTAGCCACCATGAGCACGCCCATAACCGCGCGTTCCCGCTCCAATGGTACAGCAGCCAATGAATGAAAATCCGGTGTGAGGTCAAACACGACATTAGATTCCCTCAGTTCACCCACATTTCTTGGCTTGCCTGTGCTGGCGATTTGTTCAATCAGATAATCGCGCATACCGGTAGACCTGAAGCTGCGGCGAACGTCGCCATTTCGGTCACGTGTGGTTAGCGACCACACTTCATCACTTTCACCTCTCATTGCGAGTAGAGCGACATCACTACCCGTTGCCTGTATCGCGCCTGAAAGCATCTGATGCACGATCTGGTCAAAATCAAGAGAGGTGGAAATTTGTCGGGCGGTGTCTTCGATCAGCGTTAGTTCATCAAGGCGTTGGTTTAGAGCGCGGTGTGTTTCTTCATAAACCCGCACAGTTTGAATCTGTGCGGCAATTTGTAAACCAGCAAGCTCTAGAAGCTGGGCGTCGCCCTCTTTTAACCGTCCGCCTTTAGCGATCAGCAGACCGACCATTCGTTCGCTGGTACTTAGTGGGTAGAGAGTACTTCCCTCAAGCTGGTAGGCTTGCAAGAACTGCTGTAATAATTCTGGTAGCTCTCCATATTCAAGATAGACAAGCGGGGTATGTTCAGAACTCTCAGCCAGCAAATCAACGACCTGTGGCCATGCATCAAAACGTGCCTGAACCCGTCCTGTCTCCTGCTGGCTTTCCAGTCCTGTCGAGTTGATATAAAGATTAACGCCTTGCCCGTCATTTTCGATCAACATCAGCGCTAGCGACTTGTCTGCGAGCAGTTCGCCTAATATCGCCAGGCTTTCTCCAGCAATTTCGTCAACCTGGCTGTGAAGCGCCGTAACCCTGCTTAGGTGTGTTAGCTGCGCCATTTGTATGGCGTAAGTCTCCAAAACTTTGAACAAATGTGAGTTGTCTAAATAGGAGACAATCAGACTACTGAGCATGCGCATCAGAGAGCGATCAATAGGGGTAGGTGGCTCACTTTCCCTACATAGCAAAATCAATGCGCCTAAGGTGGCGATTTCACCTTGCAAAGGTACCAGCAGCCCATATGTAAATCCGGTTTGAGCCGCATATTGAGCGATATTTGCGGGAAATTGTCTGCCAGCGGTTGCCGCCGCGCTATTCAACGGTATCCAATCTTGCCCGGTAGGCAAACGTTCGGGCAGCGAAGTAGGCCAGCCTTCTTCGCTGCTGCTTCCGGCAACAATCATCAGCCGGGAAGCGCCGGGCAAATCTTCAAGCGCATACAGCAATACAGCATCAACCTTATTGAGATGCAGCGCAGCCTCACAGGCTTCTGTAAGTGCTGTTTGCG
Organism: uncultured Pleurocapsa sp.; assembly: GCA_964493565.1. Taxonomy (GTDB): domain Bacteria; phylum Chloroflexota; class Anaerolineae; order Aggregatilineales; family Phototrophicaceae; genus Flexifilum. Next base: position 3,028 of record CAZBPB010000003.1, read on the forward strand.
GTGGCGTGACCGGGTTGAAGTGGCGATTTAGCCGCTCCAGTTCAGCCAAAGTTGTGTCGCTGCTAGCCGGGAATGGTGTTTGTCGGTGCGTAACCCACAGAGCGGCGGCGGCGCTAATGCTGAGCGCAAGAATGAACGTGTTGAGTAAAAAGGCTGGTAAGTCGCCGCTAAGAAGCGCGATCAGGGTGGTAATTAACGCAATGATTGACGCGCCAAGAACCAGCACCATGATAAGCGAAAACATGCGCACCCGGCGCATCGTTGAGGTTGCAAACATTCGGGAAGCATCGGGTATCGGCGAGGCCATATCCCGTGAAATCGTCTTGTCTAAGCCGGATTTTGAAGTATTGCTATAATCACTTTAAGGGAAAATACCCTGATCTTTACCATAAGCTTATTGCTTACAATCGTTTCAGAGAAATGATTCAGTTACTTTGCCGGAACACCGCGTGACTTGACCAGTAGGTAAAGCGCGCAGATGATCCCGATCAACCACCAGAGTCCGAACGCAAAACGATCCCACAGCGTAATCGCATCGCCCAAGCCAAAGACAGCGTGTGCCGTTAACCCGCCGGCTGCGGCTAGTGCCAGCATACGTTCATTGTATGCCCCTTTTTGCCATACTTTCGATAACATAAACAAGGCGATGACTTGAGCTGAGATATACACCATTATGCCGGGAATACCCATGTCTGCGCCGAACTGTAACCATTCATTATGCGCATGCGGCAGCACCCGGCCTCCAACAGGGTAGCCTGGAACAGGATAAGCGGCACGCACGGGGCCAAAACGAAAATTATTTATGCCTATGCCGCTCAACGGATGATCTATCACAATTGAAACAACACTTTCCCACATCAGCAGCCTGCTTGACGCGCTGTCCTCGTCACGCTCTGCCAGTTGGACGGCCTGTGGGTTTAGAATACCGCTAAGAAGCACTAACTCTGCGATAAAAAAGAAAGCAATAATGGCAAGCCCGACGTATCGCCAAACCCCTTTAGGCACCACTAACCAGACGATCAATGCAAGCACGGGCAAGACACCAAAGATCGCAAAACGACTTTGCCCTAAAAACAGAGCGCCCCATAAGAAAACAAAGGCAGTACCTGACGTTATTGATAGCATCAGGCTGGAGCGCTTGTGTTCGGACTGCCACTGCTGCCATGACCACAACCCGATTCCGGCGCAGAATGGCGCGAACCAGGCCATCGCCCCGGCGATTTCATTCACATTAAACCCGCCTTCCGCCCCCGGAAATACCCGGAGCTGAGGGAGAAACTGAATGATAAATTCCAGTTGGGTTGATTTACTGGTAAATTGCGCGGATGTAATTCCTAAAATGCCGATTAGTAAGCCTAAGCCTACACTCGCCCATACCAGCTCGCGAATTGATCCCTGTCGGAAAGCGCGATCTGCAAATGTAGTTGCCAGCAGAATGCCAAAAATGGGTCTGCCAAGCGCAACCAGATTGTAAGGCAAAGTTAACTGAACCGGGAAAATATCCAGGCGAACGATTCCTTGCTGATAGGGAGCAATTGTAAAATTAATGATCCCTAGCAGAATCAGCAAACCAAAGATCGGGTCAAATGGCGTTCGTTTCCACAACCTTCGATACAGGATCAGCCGCGCAGACAAGATCGGCAGCATGGCTAGCAGCGCCCATACACGCCTAAAATCCGGTAACCAGAATGCCGCAATCATGATCAGCAGCCCCACCCATTCAAAACGAAGGGTGAAACGAGCAATACGCATGAGCATGTTATCGGGTGGTTGAAAAGCCGTTGAAGTCAAAGGAAGTGATTGCAAACTGTGAACTAAGCCTTTGGCAGGATATTAGGAAAGTTTGTTACAATTTACAGTGTAGACGACTTTCAAAATACTAAACGCAGATACCATCAATGATTACGCAACTTACCAATACATCCTGCGATGCCATCCGCGAACAAATCGCGGACAAGAAGTTGGTCATTCTATACCCTGAGACAAATAATCGAAACGTTTTTGTCAGTTGCCTAAGTGGATATTATGGCGAGGCACTGCGATATTACTGTGTTCAGCCGCGAGAGACGACTTTGAAAGGCTGGCTTACAGGGTTAGCGGATCTTGCCAGTTTTCCCGGGCTTTCGGACGCATTACGGAATGGCGCTGCTGCTGATTGGGCAGCGGGGCTTGCGGTTGATCTCGCTGATATCGCAAGACAAAATGGTAAATCGGCGCTGTTGCTGGACGAGTATGATCGCGTTTCCGGACAGCGAGATGAAGCGCGATTCTGGAACGCAT
>CAZBPB010000003.1:5337-6406 GCA_964493565.1 uncultured Pleurocapsa sp.
AATAATTAACGCTCGTAGGTTGGGACGCGATCCCTGGCAGGAATGGATCGCTCGTGGCGATGCAGGCGTACTTGGACGCGAATGGCGAACGACAACAGGAATGTTCTCAATTGATGAGTACAAGCGTCCTCTTCTGGAAGTATTTACTTTTGGTGAAGGCCGGGTGTTGATCAATGGCTATGAAATAACCCAGTGGGATGGTGTATTACCACGTAATCTATTTTTTTATTTGATTGACCGTCCATTATGCACCCGCGATGAGATTTTTAAGACTTTCTGGTCTACATTATCTGTACGCGAGGCGACAAATGTTTTTCATGTGACTAAACGTAAAATCGCTGACCGGCTAAGCCGTGAACCAAATATTGGTAACATTGAACTCACGCAATATCGCAGCGGATATTACATTCCCAGTGAGCGACTTACCCGATGCGCAGATTCCGATGAATTTCGGGAAATGATTGAACGCGCCGAAGCCACTGACGAAGAAGCGAAAATGAAATCTCATTATTTGCGCGCCATTGAGCTGTATCGGGGTGATTTCCTGGAAAGCGTTGATATGGAATGGGCGATACGGCGTAGGGAACAATACAGGGAAATGATGACCGGCGCCTTGAACGCTTTAAGTCGGATTGCGCGTAAGGAAGGAAACACCGTATTGGCGAAGGAGTACTTACTCCGGGCGCTAGTACATTCCCCTGAACGTGATGATTTGCGACATGATCTGCTCACTTTTCAGGCTGATTAGCTAGCTTTTGCTGTAAATCCAACCCGACGCGAACCCTCTCCAGGCTGTTGTATTGGCATTGGCTGCGCAAGCAGAATTTTCTTCCTGAACACTGCTTGCAATGGTGAATACTGGCGAGTCATAACGAATGCCGTTTGCTGCTGCTACCACTACCCAGTACATGAGAACGCCATTTTCCCAGTACAAGTACAGATATTCTGCACCTTCCTGCGGAAAGGCTAAGGCGCAATCTGGCGTACCAAAACGAAGAAGCACTGAAAAGAGCGGGCGCGCCAGCGTAAGCCTGATTTCGCCAACGTTTCCGTCTGCGTAGCGGGCAAT
>CAZBPB010000003.1:6416-19041 GCA_964493565.1 uncultured Pleurocapsa sp.
TTCAGCGATAAAAATTGCCTGTGAGCTGCTGATCAGGACTTGCTGATTAAGGGTGGGAATATATCGGTTGACTAAATCTAGCGTATTTGCAAACTGAGTTTCTCCCGGAATTATTCCAGCAAAGCAGGGCATAGGGCAGGCATCAAATCCGAATTGTGACCAGTATTCTGCGTCTGGTTGAGGAGAATTTTTGCCTGCAAGGACTGATCCTGCTGCCAGCAGAATGGTCAGTACAAGAATCGGAATAATGAAGCGAAAGACGGTCTGAAGCACGACTGCAACACCCCAATAATGTGTTGATCATACTGTGTGCCATATTCGCAGGCTACAAAGGCATTCATGCTTTAACGCTAATCGAAAATTACGAGCTTGCTGTTGGCGGCGCGGCCTTGAGCAACCCCTCTGTCAGCGATTGAATGTAGATATCCATCGGCCAATCAATGGCGACATCGGCAGCGGTGATAGGCGTATCGGTGAGCGTAACACCGGTATCACGGACGATTACAAACGGCGTGGCTTCGTCACGTTCACCCATTACCAGTTCGGCAGCCGCGCAGATCGTGTCAGCGATTCCACGCCGGGTGACGATCAGAGGATTTCCGAAAAGATCTAGTTTGCCGCGTTCGTCCTGCACTGGTGAAAAACCTGCGGTTGCCAGTGCAATGCCCGATGTGCCCAGCCTGCCGGGAATCAACCAACTGTCGGTCAAAATTAAGCCGATTTCAACAGCTAAGCGTGATTGAACCGCCTCACGCAGTTTGGCTGCACTAGCATAAGGGTCGGACGAGAACAACACTGCATAGCCACCGGGAATATTTGAGCGATCAATACCCGCATTCGGCGAAAGAATGCCATCCTTGAAGGTGAGCAAAAAGCCGGGAATGCCGCCGAAAACGTGATCCGCTTCCTGTACGACCAACTGCGCGATAATCGGGTTCATCTGATAGCGTTCTGCCAGTGCCGCGCCTTCTGCTGTAACCAGAATATCATTCAGTTTAATAATACGGCCTTCGCTAATGGCGACATACTTGCTGCTAATTGCTAACACATCGCCGTTTTGCAGAGTAACTTCAGCAGTTGCCAGCACCTCAACCAACACCTCGACCAGATCAAAGGTGTCTTGTTGAACGGGCGCTTCAATCGGGATCAGGGTCACGGGTTTGCGCGGCATAGGGATTCCTGTTCTTTGTTATAGGGCTGGCGGCGATGTTAGCATTGCCATTTGCCACCGAGTAGGGTGGGTTTACCATTGACCGGCATAGGAAAACGCTACTACACTTGCCGTGTTTTTATGATGCAATGGAATCGTCAGAACTATGAGCGACGCAAAAACTTTTCTAATCACCGGTGGGGCAGGCTTTCTTGGCATCAACCTTGTGCGTTATTTGCTGGCGCGCGGACATCATGTCAAGTCTCTGGATATTGCGCCATTTGAATATCCTGAACGTTCCCAGATCACAGAAATTATGGGGGATATTCGCAACCGGGCAGATGTTGACAGCGCGATGCAGGGTGTAGAATTCGTTATCCACACGGCAGCAGCCTTACCCCTGTATAAGGAAGCGGATATTTTTAGCACCGATATTGATGGCACGCGGAATGTGCTGGACTCGGCCTTTCGACACAAAGCAGCGCGCGCAGTACATGTTTCTTCAACGGCGGTTTATGGTGTGCCAGATCACCACCCACTATTGGAAACCGACGCGCTGGTTGGCGTTGGGCCGTATGGAAAAGCCAAGATCATGGCTGAAGAGGTGTGTATTGAATACCGGGAAAAGGGGCTTGTCGTACCGATCATTCGCCCCAAATCGTTCATCGGGCCGGAACGTCTTGGCGTGTTCGCGCTGTTCTACGATTGGGCTAAAGACGGGCGTGGTTTCCCGATGATTGGCAGTGGCAACAATCGCTATCAGTTGTTGGATGTGGAAGACCTGTGCGATGCGATCTATCTGGCAGTGACCGTAGATACCGAAATTGCCAACCAAACCTTCAATATTGGCGCAAAAGAATTCACCACCATGCGCGAAGATTATCAGGCCGTGCTGGACTATGCCGGATACAACAAGAAGATCATGCCGTTTCCTGCAGGGCCGGTGATCTTCGGGCTGAAGGTGCTGGAAAAAATGAACCTTTCACCCTTGTATGCCTGGGTGTACGAAACCGCTGGTAAGGACTCTTTTGTCTCAATTGAGAAGGCTGAGCGTGAATTGGGTTACAAACCCCAATATAGCAACAAAGACGCGCTCATTCGCAATTACCAGTGGTATCTGGATAACCTGCATACCTTTGAAGGGCAGTCCGGCGTTTCCCACCGCGTACCCTGGAATCAGGGTGCTTTGAGCATAGCCAAAATGTTCTTCTAAAGACTGCATCTCAGAAAGCGACCAACCCGGTCGCTTCTTATTTACTGAGTTCGCAGCTATCGCTTGTAATTTGTGGCGCCATGAGCCGTGATATTCTCGTGAAAGTAATTGTCTCTGCGATTATTCGATCGAAGCGAAGAGGGATGATATGAAGAAGTTGATTCTGGTTTTTACGCTGGCGTTAACACTGATCGGCGGTACAGTCATAGTTCAGGCACAAGCATCCGGCGGTTTCACGACCCCACAAAATGCGCTGACGGCATTTTATGATTACATCAGCCTGCAGAACTACCAATCTGCCTACGCAATTTGGAATGTGCCACCTACTTCCTACAGCCAGTTTGTGAACGGCTACTCCAATACGCAGTACGTTCTCCCTTATTTTGGCGCGCTCGAATCTTCCGGTGCTACACAAGCAGGGAAGGTTGTGAGTGTGCTGGTCAGCCACCAGACCGACGGTTCTATCCAATCCTACTACGGATGTTACGATGTGGTTTATAACAACGGCTGGCGTATTCAGGATGGTACTTTTACGCAGTTTGCCACCTACCAACCGGATTTCAATACCCTGAATTCGATACTCAATCAAAGCTGCTATAACCTGGCTGTGTCCAACTCGGGATCAGAGCAGGCAAGCAGCGCCGAAAATGTGATCAAGCAGTATTACGCCAACATCAATTTACGTAATTACCCGGCGGCGTATGCCATGTGGCTGCAACCGCTGTCTGGCCCGCAGCCAAACGGTGGCCCGGCGACAGATTACCGCCCCGCGGCTAATTCGTTTGCGGCAGGTTACGCCAACACTTACTATATTGATGTGTATACGGGGGCCTATAACCAGACCGGCGCGAGTGCCGGACATAGCTATCTAGACGGCTATTTACCGGCAGTATTGATCGGGCATCATACAGATAATACCTTCGTGACCTATTACGGGTGCTATGTAATGGGGTATCTGCCTGATGGCTCTCTGGGCATTGTGAATGGACGGTTTATACAGCTTGAAAGCAATGCCTCGATATGGCCGAACTATTCGTCCTATCTGAATATGGACTGCACGACACTGAACATTCCTACGTAGAACTTAGGCTTCATCTGTAATCGGTCAAATCTTAGATCGAAGGAACAGCGAAACAGCCGGTCGTTTCTCATGAGCGCCGGCTGTTTTTATGTAAAAATACTTGCGCGATTCAAATCCAGCTTTTGCGATTTTAGATTGATTAGCAGCTCTTCAATGGCTGAAAACGTCGCCAGAAAACAGATAATGTAAGCCGCTGTATTTGCCGGGATTGCCAGCAAAAACAACGGAGATAGAAAGAGCAGTACCCCCGTTAGTTTATTCCCGTAAGTATGAAGAATGGCGAAGGTAGTGTACTTTTTGTAAATGATGGCGAGTGAAGTTATTCGGATCAGGCAAATCGCGACTATCCAGAGGATGAGCATCGGCAGCGGGTTTATGACTCGAAGCAGGGTTATGAGAATTGCGGTGAACATCAGTAAATCTGCTATCGAGTCAAGTTTCGCGCCAAATTCGCTGGTTGAATTTGTCTTTCTGGCAACAAACCCGTCTAAAATGTCGCTCAGGCCGCAAAGGAAATAGATGATATAGAAGGTGGGGCTGAGGGGCAGCGTAAACAGGAGAAAAGGAGAAAGAATAATTCTGCTAAGGGTTATATAGTTGGGTACTGATTTTAACTTCATGAGTTTGACGATTGCGTACGGACATATGTATCAATCATACGACAGAGGGTTAAGTCCGATTTAATGAACTTAACCCTCTGTTTATCTGGCGGAGGAGGCGGGATTCGAACCCGCGATGGGCTTGCACCCATACTCGCTTTCCAAGCGAGCGCACTAGGCCACTATGCGACCCCTCCAGATAGCGAATCAGTGTAGCAGCAGACAGGACAGTTTTGTAGGGTGAAGGATGCTGATCTAGTCCGTTATGATCTCTGAGATGAATCCGTGCCGAAGAAGAAATTGCAGCAGTTCGTCGCTGCCTGGCTCGGTGATCATATATCCGCGATCAATGCCTCTGGGGCTTGAACCCCGGGGCAGAGACTCAGGCACATCTACCGGCAAGACCTCGTTCATCTCTGCGACTACGATAGTGGGTACAGAAAGGAAACCAGTCCATTCCAGCACCCGTGAGCGGGCAAGATCATCACGATCAATGAAAATCTCATGGTAGTTCACGCCGTAATCATTCAAGACGCGTTTTGCCAGCGTCACAAACGGGCAGCCCGATGTGCGTGTATAGAAAATCAGATCGTAATTCATCAACTCATCAACCGTTCTCAGGCAGCTCCGGCAGTTGCTTCAACTGTTGGCACCCGGGTTCCCGGCTCCAAATAACATAGAATGCCATCGGTAATTCCATTTGCGAGCGCGTCTGGCCTGTTAGTAAGCACATCACGATCCGCCAGCATAAACCCTAGCTCGATAATCGCTGCCGGGGTCTGGCGGTTGATTTCGCGGAAGGTGTGATAATCGGTCATGTCTACCGTGACCCCTAAGCGCCGCTCCAGCCCGGAGGCAACAGCGTAATGCTGGGCGATACAATCCACAATCTGATCGTCAGTGCCGCCTGTTCCTGCCCGCGCGGCGGCGGATGAAATCAGAAAGCCAGAAACGACTTCCCCGAAACTCTGGCAAGTGTTGGAATGAATGGATACCAGCGCGGTTGCCTGATAACCATCCAGGCGCGGGTCAAATTCGTCCAATAAATCCACAGTATAACCGCGCGCTTGCAAGCCTTGAACCACCTGTTGAGCGACGTTGAAATTAATCTCCGCTTCGGTCAACCCATCTGGACAAACAGCGCCGGGGTCATTTTGCGGCCCACGATGTCCGGAAACGATGCCAATCCGTCGCGCCCAATTCGGGGTTGGCATGGCGGTGGGCAGCGTCGTGGCTGAACGCTTAGACTATTGCGCACATCCGGGGTCAAAAATTCATTGGGTGTAAACCATGTGAAGATAGTGGCGGTTAGTCCGGCGGCAATCACGATGATGATCAGTGTGCGGATGATGCCCGCAATAATGCCAACCGTGCGCGAACTGCGCCGCTTCTTACGGCGCGGCGTGGGCTGCGATTTCTCGCCTTCACCGGGGCTTTCTTCCTCGTACTCTTCTACCTCTTCGTATTCGGTTTCCTCATCGTCATCAAACGAATAAGCAAATTTTGGAGGAGGGGGTGTAAGCGGCACTTCCACCGGGTTGGTAGGCGGTGTCGTGGGACTAAAGCGGGCAGCCGCCTGCCGCATCATCTCCATAAATTCAACCGACGCCGGCACCTCTTCAGGTGGGCGTGGTGAAGATGGGTTGATATTTTCCGAATCATCGCGGCTTTCGTCGTTGCCGCCCGGTGGATCGTTAGCCATGAGTTAGAGGCGCTACCCGTCGTTTAATTGATACACCCGCGCACCATCCGCGTCAAATACTTCTGTGAGGTAAGCCGCATCTTCAATTCGGCTGTCTGCTGGCTCAATAAATGGCTCACGCCAGCGCCACATGCTGGAAATGGCATCAGCGTTGCCAATTATTTGCGGCAGCAGTACAAAACTGACGCCTGCATCCCGCAGTAACTGCTCATTGTCTGGATTGGCCGGGTCTTGCCAGAAAGCGCGTAGGCGCTCCTGTTCGGCAAGACTGGTTTCATCCCCTTCAAAAAAAGGTTGTGGTCGGTAATAGACAGTATCCCGCTCACTAATCAGGGGTGCCCAATCTGCTTCATGCGGCTGCGAATAGTTCAAAATACGGCTATCTTCCGGCGTGTTCGCGCGCAGCCACTCCATTGCCTGTACATCAGCTTCTGAGGAAAATGCCCCGTAAAACTGCACGAAACCGCGCATTGTATTTTGAATGGATGGGGCAATGATTATCCCCACAATCACGATGCCAATGCCTGCTATCAGAACAACGGGCGTAGCTTTACGCAGATTTTGCTTTAATGCTGGCCTCGGCACAACAAGTTTATCGTACAACCATAACAGTCCGATACCACCAAGCAGCATGTAAGGGATGATCGGGCCGTGCCACGCGACGCTGAACGGATAGTCATATCGCAGCAGCGGCCCCAATAGCCAGCCGAACAGCGTTTCAATAATGCCGAAAGACGCAAAATCCAGCGCCAGCAGCAGCCAACCAACAGCCAAAAGCGCTGCTTGAGAACGCCGCTTCAACCCGACTACTGCGCCAATTACAGCCAGCGGCACAATAATGATGCCATGATAGGCGAGCATCACGATAATATGGCTAGTGCTGCGTTCGAACGGTGAGGCAATTTCAGAACCCAGCAGGTCACGGATACTTAGCAACCATGGCCAAAACCCCGATCAACGGGATGCCCAGCGCCATGACCAACCAGCGTTTAACGGTAGGACGCGGCTGCCCTAGCCACATACTGATCAACCACGGCGCATAACCCAGCAGCAGAATGATCATGGTATCCGGATGGGTGATGGCGGTTGCGCCAAACATCAGGCCAGCGCCGAGAGCGTCTACTGGAAAGCCGTCGCGTAGAAAACGATAGCCATAAATGAAGAATGCCAGTGTGAATACCAGCGCCATGAGGGTGGTGAAATGTGAATCCATGAACGCGGTGTAAAGACCTGTACCCAGCAAGGCGGCAGCAGCCATAGCCCGCCCCAGCCGTTTATCCTGAAGTTCGGCTCCAAAATCGTAGGCAAGAATCACAAACACGATGCCCATTATCGCGGCGATGCCAAACTGTACGTCGTGCATGCCTTGCCCCAACTGCTGGCTAATATAGGCCACCATGCCGATAAAGCCGGGTGAGTACAAATAGCTAATTTCGGGATGGAAGGGAGCAAGTGTGGTGAATCCGGCCCCTTCGCGAGCCATCAGTGCCAGATAGCCAAAACCTTGTGCGTCGGTATCAAGAGGAACCGGCAGTACCAGTACTGGCGCGATAAAGATGATAGCGACCAGCGCGAAGAAGAGGAGATCTCCCGGGCCGGGCCAGCCCTGATCTTTGTCAAGCAGTTCTTCACCCTTTTTTTCTGCGCGTTTTTGACCAAAGGAAAGGGTGCCGAATAGGAAAATACCGGTGACTAACGCAAACAATAGATAATCAATAACCAGCGTGTTCCAGCCAAACAAATTCGCCCAGAACAACGCGCCAACAACGACCAGTGCCAGCGCAAGGGCGGCGTTCAGACCAATACGCGGCTGCTTTGTTGGCCATGCAGGAGCAAGCATTGCTCCGCTGCCAATGACTACCGCGCCAAAGATAAAAATGACGACTATAGGCATGGTGTTTCCAGATAGCGGATGTATTCGAGAGAAAGTATATGGGGCTAAGCGCGGGCTTGCAATTGTTGTAGATACGATAAACATTGCAAACACAATAAGCTACAATGCCAATAAACCGTAGGTAGGCGAGCAAAACATGCTCGATACATCCATGAATATTTCAAGAACAGGTGCATGATGCGTACAGATGGGATCTGGTTCAAAGACGCGGAGGGTAGAACCCTAATTCTTCGCGGCGCAAATCTAAGTGGTAGTTCAAAATTGCCTTTTACGCCGGATGGCTCAACCTATCGTCATGAAGGTTTTTTTGACCATCGAAATGTTTCTTTTGTCGGACGGCCTTTTCCTCTGGAGGAAGCCGATGAACATCTCTCGCGCCTCCGGGCATGGGGTATGACCTTTTTGCGCTTCCTGATTACATGGGAGGCGATAGAACATGCCGGGCCGGGGCAGTATGACGAAGCCTATCTCGATTACGTGTATGCCGTAATCAAAAAGGCAGGCGACTACGACATCAGTGTTTTTATAGATCCTCATGAAGATGTTTGGAGTCGCTGGACAGGCGGAGATGGCGCCCCCGGTTGGACGTTGGAAGCAGTGGGGATGGATTTGACGAAACTTGCACCAACGGGCGCGGCAATCACCCATCAAACCCATGGAGATCCGTTTCCGCGCATGATCTGGCCGACCAATAACACTAAGTTGGGCGCGGCCACGATGTTTACCCTGTTCTTCGCGGGAAATGATTTTGCGCCGGCAACAAAAATTGATGGTGTTCCGGTTCAGGAATACTTGCAAAGCCACTATATCAATGCGGTGAAACAGGTGGCGATGCGGCTAAAAGATTTGCCCAATGTGACCGGTTATGACAGCCTGAACGAACCTGCCGCCGGATATATTGGCTGCAAAGATTTGAACGCGCCTATGGGAGAAATTACGATGGGTGAAACGCCAACAGCGTATCAAGGGATGCTGCTGGCTTCAGGTTATTCACAGCAGGTTGGTGATTACCAGATGGGCAATTCCCAACCCGTCAGTACTGTGCTGCTTAATCCACATGGAGAACAGCTTTGGCTTGCCGGGCATGAATGTATATGGAAACAGAATGGCGTATGGACGGACGACGGCGGTACCCCGCGGCTGCTGCGGCCTGATTATTTCGCTTATCGAAATGGAAAACCCGTTAGCGTTGCTAACGATTATATGAAGCCGTTTATTACGCGTTTCATTGATGAAATCCGAGCCGTAGATTCTAGAGCATTGCTATTTCTTGAAAGTGCGCCGGGAAATGATCACTTGCATTGGGGCGGCGATGATCCCGCGCAGGCAGTGAATGCGGCGCATTGGTATGATGTACTGACGCTGATGACGAAACAGTTTAGCCCCGATATTGCGCTGGATTGGTCAACTCACCAGCTAGTCACTGGTGAAGGTGTTCTGGCGGAGTCTGCTGTCGAACAACTAGGGCATCTAAAGCAGATAAGCACCGATCAAATGGGCGGAATCCCCACGTTGATTGGTGAATTTGGCATCCCCTTCGATCTGAATGAGAAACAAGCCTATAGAGACGGTGATTTCTCAGCACATGAGCAGGCATTGAACATCTATTACAACGCGATGGATGCCAATTTGCTGAATTGCACGATATGGAACTATACGGCAGATAACACAAATGCGCGTGGCGATATGTGGAATGACGAAGACCTATCTATATTCAGCCGCGATCAGCAGGATAGTAATGACATCCATGCCGGCGGGCGGGGGCTAAGGGCAATTGTTCGCCCATACGCCCGCAAGATCGCCGGGGAACCGCTCAAGATGCACTTTGACATGGCAAGCAGGGTCTTCGAACTTGAGTTCAAGCACGATCCGGCAGTGAATGTGCCAACAGAAATTTTTGTGCCGGATTACCAATACCCTGATGGCTACAAAGTGGAAGTATCTGACGGTACTTATGTGATCAATCGCGAATCATTAACATTGAGCGTACAACATGACATGGAGCAATCGGTTCATATTATCCGCATTCTCCCGTTGTGATGTGATTGTTTTGAAACAACAAAACAAAGCCGGACACGATTATGTCGTGTCCGGCTTTGTTATTTAAGCAAGTTGAAAGTGGCCTAATTTCCGTGAATGCTTCCGTTACCCGGATGCCAGCATTTCAGCAGATTGAAACGTAACCCAACGATTGCAAGATCGGATAGATGATCGGCAGGCGATCCCACAGGCAAAGCTGATCCACAGCAATTGCGCCGACAAGCGTAGAACAGCAGCACAGGATAGATAGCAGCGCGCATCCAATTAAGATGAAACGCGCAGTGTTGTTTTGGCCTTCTTCGCGAATGGCATACGGGTCATAGTCACCGTATCCTGTTCCCTGAGGCGCCTGCGCAGGCATTGATGCTGAAGGGGCACCGTAGGGTGAGGAAGGTTGTGCTCCGGTATAGCCGGTTGATGGCGAATAAGGCTGCGATGGGTTATAGGGTGGATATTGCTGCGACGCGCCAGTTGGCGCATAGGGTTGAGAAGGCTGCTGTTGTCCCGGCGGCGGGTATCCCTGCGGTGGTGCGTATGGTGAAGATTGTGGCTGCGCCGGTTGGGACGGCGCATAGGGTTGAGAAGGCTGGGGTTGTACGGGCTGTGCCGGTGCCATTGGTTGCGATGGCATTGGCTGGGAACGTTGAGCCGGATTCAGCATAGTTCCAGCAGGTGGAGCGTCTGCGGCAGTCATAGGCGATGCCGATGCTTCGTATGCGAGGGTTACTGTTTCTCCCAGCCCGACCATATCACCGGGACGAAGCGGGCGCGGCCCGGTTAGCCGCTGTCCGTTGATAAACGTTCCATTCGTTGAGCCGAGATCCTCAATTGTAAAGACGCCGGCGCCGCGTGTAAGCCGCAAATGGTGACGACTTACTTCGGGGTCATTGATCACGATGTCGTTGGTAATATCCCGCCCGAGCGTAACAATATCTTTATTCAGTTCATACGACTGGTTCGGTTGGGGGCCTCGCCGCACGATCAGCCGAAAGCTGTCGTTCCCCTGAATCATGGCAATTCTCCTCGGCGGACGGTTGGACGTTTACCGCGATGGTGTTTAAGGTTCAAAAGTGAGTATACGGAGACAAATGACTAGTGTCAAATGAGGCAAATTAACCATACCAAAAGGCTATTCGGGTTAATGCCAACCTTTATTGACATGGCTTTCATTTAGGCTTATTCTGCAAAACATCCCTTGATCGTAATATTCTCCGCAAAACAGGGCGGATACATCATTTCGAGTAGAAAGAATTGTATTTATGAACGCGGCGGCTTTGTTGATTCCCAGACGGATTTGGCTTGAAAAGCATACTGAGTCTGGCACCTATGACGCTTGCGATGTGATAGTTGAGATGGAGAACGAAACGTTCTTTACTGCCGTGTTTGTGATCCCCTCCTATTTAAACCGGCAAATGGATCTCAGCTATGAAGTAAGCAAAACGCTTCCAGACACTCCTGCGGTGCGTTATGCCGCGCTGGAGACGCCGCACGTTATCGTCAGTGATCTTAGTTTGGAAACCATCGAAGATACTGTTGATAATCTGCTGGCGCTGGATACATTTGCCACGCTTTTTACTCAGGTCAATGATGAGGATGGCGAGTCCACAGTGCCTGTTTCCCAGCCAAAAGTTAAGCGTGCGACCACTGAGGTTGCGGCTGTTGTATTAACCGAGGTGCTTCGCGCAGAAGGCGAACCTTAACCAGCGCACTCAGCCCGAATGTAGTTGAAGGACGGCCAATGTGCCGTCTTTTTTTTTGAAATGATCAGATGAAAGCGCAAATCTTCCGTTGTATAATCAGATTGGTACTGCTTGGACTGCAATGGCATATAGAAGCCTGTTTTGCTGAATTGAATAGCTTGTACAACGCTTGTTTTCCTATTCCGGGGCAAATCGTCGTTTTTGCGATCTTACAGGGAGATCAACATGCTGAACACGTCACTTTCGGTTACGCTGGATCGTAATAGTGAAGAGCCAATCTATCGCCAGCTCATTCGCCACGTACGCGCCCAGATCGAAAGTGGCTCGCTTCCCGCTGGCACGCGCCTGCCTGCCAGCCGCGATCTCGCCCGCCAACTTAGAATCAGTCGTATTAGTGTGGTCAATGCATATGCCGAACTACGCGCAGAAGGTTACTTAAGCGCTCATGCCGGACGCGGCACATTTGTTGCGGGTGAACGCGAAACCGCGCCAACGCCTTCTACTAGCGCGGGACACCCCAATGCCCATCATCACAATGAAACCCAGCCGATAGCAGATCGCTCACTGCAAGAGATGATGCGTCTTGCGCGAAAGCCGGGCGTGATCAATTTCAGCAGTGGAGCGCCGCCTGCAGAATTTCTGCCTGTGCAGCATCTTCGCCATGCGATCAATACTGTGCTGGATCGCGATGGCGCGCAGGCATTGATGTACGAGCAGACGGAAGGCTACGGCCCACTGCGTTCTAGCGTCCGCGATTACGTGAGTGCGCTAGGTATTCGCTGTTCTGCAGATCAAGTTCTGATTACAGGTGGCTCGCAGCAGGCTATTGATCTTGTGGCGCAGGCGATCTTGGGCGAGGGCGATCTGCTGATTACGGAAAACCCCACTTATCTAGGCATCATTGACGTTGCGCGCGCGCGACGTATCCGGTTGCAAGGTATCCCAATGGATGAAGATGGCATCCGTTTAGATATGCTCGAAAATGCTATCCTCGATCATTCGCCACGACTAATCTATGTGATGCCATCTTTTCAAAACCCGACCGGACGGGTGATGCCGCTGCATCGTCGCCGCCAGCTTCTAAATCTGGCTGCCGAATACAACGTGCCGGTACTTGAAGATGGTGTGTATCATGAATTTCGCTTTGAAGGCGAGTCTATTCCCCCCTTAAAGGCACTTGATGATCGGGGAATCGTTCTACATGCAGGCGCTTTCACCAAAAACCTGCTGCCCGGTATGCGGATCC
>CAZBPB010000003.1:19051-28667 GCA_964493565.1 uncultured Pleurocapsa sp.
TGATAATACCCATTTTGAACGCCTAGTACGCGTGAAACATGCTGCTGATGTTTCAACCCCGGCCCTCAACCAACGTGCGATTCATCTGATGATTGAACGTGGTGTACTGGCTCAGCAGCTAGAACGTAACAACCGCGAGCTTCGCCGTCGTCGTGATCTGGCGCTTGAAGCAGCCTCGCGTTACCTGCCGCCCGGATCGCGCTGGAACGTGCCGCAGGGCGGGCTGTATCTGTGGGTTGAACTCCCCAGAACTGGCCCAACTGCTGCCGAGCTTTATATTTCAGCCATTCAAATGGGGGTTGCCTACGCAATCGGCAACATGTTTTATACCAATGGTGGTGGCAGCTATCGCATGCGTATCAATTACGCGACACACCGCGCCCCTGAACTGGAAGAAGGCATGAAACGGTTGGGGCGTGCTTGGCGTGAACTGGCCTATGATTATGCCGAGTTGGAAAAGGCTCCCTTACTTTGAAAAAGGATAACGAATGATTCTCGAACATGTTGTTTTGGATGTTGCGCCGGAACAGTCAGCCGTATTTCTTGAAGCTTTCCGGCAGGCATCCCCGATTATCGCCGCAACCGATGGGTATATACGCCACCAGTTAAACAACTGCGTTGAAACGCCGGGGCGATTTCTGCTGCTGGTCGAATGGGAAAATCTGGATGCGCATATGGTGAATTTTCGCCAATCGGCAGCCTTTGAACAGTGGCGCGCAGCGTTACATCACTTCTATGTTAACAAGCCTGTGGTTGAGCATTTTGAACTGGCGTACACGCACATCTCGCCAATGGAATAATTTACCGTTTATTACCAACCGCCAAACAAAAGAGTCCACGAAATTTCGTGGACTCTTTTGTTACGTGTCTAACGAGCCTGCTTAATCACCAGCGCCAGAATTCACCACAGCCTGCGTGATTTCTTCTACTTCTTTATCTGGACGCTTGCTTAAGGCAATTGCGCCCAGTACCAGCACCGTCAGAACGATCATGACAATGATTTTGATAGTCTCTGTTGTGCTGTTGCCCGTTAGTTGGACTGTCACAACAACCGGCGCTACCAGCAGTGAAACCAGATTGACGACCTTGATCATCGGGTTGAGTGCCGGGCCGGCTGTGTCTTTGAAAGGATCGCCAACGGTATCGCCAACCACTGCTGCTTTATGGGCATCAGAACGTTTGCCGCCGTAATGACCTTCCTCAATGTATTTTTTGGCATTATCCCATGCGCCACCGGCGTTGCTCATAAACACCGCCATCAACTGACCCGCGAGGATGATACCAGCATTAAAACCGCCTAATGCCGCCACGCCAAACGTAAAGCCGATGATCACCGGTGTGAGCACCGCGATAATGCCTAATGGCAGTAATTCGCGCTGCGCCGCCTGCGTGGAAATACTAACGGCTTCGGCATAGTCAGGAGTCTTCGTGCCTTCCATGATGCCGGGGATACGTAACTGCCTGCGTACTACGCCGATCATCTTAAAGGCTGCGCGGTTCACTGAACGGATAAGCAGTGAACTGACCATGAAGATCAAACCGCCACCGATTAAGAAACCGATGAATACCACCGGATCAGCCACGTTAATACCCGAGACGAACAAAGTCTCTTCAAGTGGTACACCTAACCCTAGCTGTACGATACGGGTGTCGGTGAGGAACGACCCGAACAGGGCTACTGCCGCAATGACCGCGCTGCCGATTGCAACACCCTTGGTGATTGCTTTGGTGGTGTTGCCAACGGCGTCCAAACTTTCCAGAATTTTTCCGCCTTCGCCGCTGCTTTCGCCAGCCAGTTCGGCGATGCCCTGCGCATTGTCAGAGATTGGCCCGAACGCGTCCATCGCCACGTTATTGCCGGTCAACGTTAACATGCCGATGCCTGTCATTGCCACGCCATAGAGCACGGCGGTGAAGGTATCCACAATCTGCAATCCATTGTTATCCACAATTGGGAAGGCAGAGAAGATCGCCACAGAGGCAAGAATGCTGCCTGCGATTACGATGATCGCCCATGTGCTGCTTTCCATACCACCAGAAAGACCGCTGAGGATGGTCGTCGCCGGGCCAGTCTGGGTGTTCTTCGCAATATCCTTCACTGGCCCATGCTCGGTATCTGTGAAATAAGCCGTCACCTTTTCAATGACGATGGCTAAGATGATACCGACAACTACCGCCGCCAGCGGCTGCCAGATTACACCTCCATTGGCAATGTTCGGGTCACGCATATAACCGATAGTGAGAAGAACAAACATGACTACCGAAATTACGGCTGCGCTGTAAAACCCGCGTGAAATAGCGGAGAGCGCATCTTTGCCGGATGTAGACTTCACCAGATAGGTGCTGATGATCGAACTGAGCACACCGATGCCGCGCACCACCAGAGGGAAGACAATGAAAATCGGGCTGCGGGTAACAGTTGCCAGCGCAAGACCGAGAATCAATCCGGAGACGATAGTAACCTCATAACTCTCAAAAATGTCCGCTGCCATACCGGCGCAGTCGCCCACGTTATCGCCTACAAGGTCGGCAATGACCGCTGCGTTACGCGGATCGTCTTCTGGTAGGTCTGCTTCGACCTTGCCAACAAGGTCAGCACCCACGTCTGCCGCTTTGGTGAAGATACCGCCGCCGACACGCATGAACAGCGCCAGCAGCGTACCGCCAAAACCGAAGCCTAGCAGCGCATCAGGCGAAGCGATGCCAAAGATCAGGAAGATAAGCGTACCGCCTAACAACCCTAAACCATCGGTTAACATGCCGGTGATGGTGCCGGAACGATAAGCAACCCGAAGTGCGTCTGCATAACCACGCTTTGGATCTGTAGCGGCAGCGGCAACGCGAACGTTCCCCTGTACCGCCATATTCATACCGGCAAAACCGACTAATGCTGAGAAGATAGCACCCATTGCGAAGGCGCCGGCACGACCGAAGGCAATAGTAGTGCGGGCGCTTTCACATTCCTGTTCACCACGCTGCACTATCAGGGCTTCTTCAGCGTAAACACGGGCGTTCAGTTCCTGAAGCGTCAGCACTGTACCTTCAGGAATGGGATTTTCTGCTTCAAACTCATCACGGATTTGATGGGCTAGTTCCGGGCAAAACCGTTCAATAGCGTATGGAGTAGGTTTAATGACATAAACGCTAAAAAATAGAATTACAACTAGAACGACAATCAAGACCGCAATAATGCGCAGTTGAGAGCGCAAATAGGCATTTGCCCCCGTGCGGATATAATTCCACACTTCCTGCATTTTTGGCGTCCCCTTTGGCTCGGCCAAAATTTGCCGCGCCAGGTAAAACGCATATAACAGACCCGCAATCGCGATGCCAAGCACCACGAAGAGCATGATCTGCTCGGTCGAATTAAGCTCTCTCATTTAAACCATCCTTATATTGAAATTAACTGGGGATACTTCTAGCAATGTTTTCGCAAGCGGTTAACACCGGTTTTCTCTGAGTGACACCCAAAACAACCTGAAAATATAGTTGGTTGCTTCATGCGATCGCGCTGCAATTCCAGAGTACGCCGATGGCTTGTGAATTCACAGCCCGGAAGCATCTACTAAAAAACAAAACAACTTACACCGAACAAAATCACCATCGAGATTTTGTCACGGCGTTCTAAAGTCGTCAACAAGTCCACAGTATGGGTAAGAGGGCGACATTCGCAAAATATGCGATTTCGCATAGAATGAAAGCCATTCTCTTCATTTCGATCTGCAAAGCGTAATAGGAAGACGCAATGACTGAATATTCTCCCAGTGGACGTTTCTCATTTTTAGGATTGATTCTGGCAATCGTCATGATCTTGATTGTTGGAACAATACTCGGAGTGATCGCCTATCTGATCTCCAAATATATTTACCTTGTACCGATTTCCCCGCTTATTCTCGCGCTGTTAAGCGGCGCGGTTGCAGGGCTGGCTGTGCGCTGGGGGAAAATTCGCAACTCGATCATTGCCATCTTGATCGGGCTTGCAATGGGAACGGTATCTTACGGAGTGTACCGCGCGGCGGAATATGCCGGAACGATGGTGGAGATTGCGCGAATCAGTGCTATCAAAGACATTGCGGGACTAATCGCACAGGTGCAGGGCGGCCAGCGCCAGCTTGATGTATTCTTACAACGCGAAGTTGGGCAGGATGGCTTTATTGGTTTTACAGAGTTTCTGGCGCAAGAGGGCATGACCATTACCCGTACCGGCTCTTCATCATCAACAGGTGGAATTACGCTGGTCAACGAAACCCTGTACGGTTACTGGGCAATTGAAATTTTCGCCACATTGCTAATTGCCGCATGGATGGCGCGATCCGCCTCGCGCAAGCCGTACTGTGAAGATGGCAACAAGTGGTTAAAAGATAGTGATTTCCAGATGGTTGGCGCGGTCAATGAAGGGGACGTGGAATCGCTCAAAAAGGCGCTGCTTGCTGGAGACTTCTTTACTGCGGGTGGGATATTGGCCGCACCTCCGCCTTCTGGTGGGGCGCTGGTGCGAATGGTGCGCTGCGGCGGAAGCACGGAACAACTGGATGACGATATCATCATTACTGCCACCCAGAAAAAAGGGCGTAACCGTGTTGAAACTGCCTTCACCGGTATGATGAGTTTGAGTGCATACAATATGTTGTGGGGTGCTGTACAGCAGCGTCGCTCCAGCTATCAACAGTCGCCTCCGCCCCAGCAGCCCCCAACGGCTGGTTCGGGATCAGGCTATAAATTCGATTTTTAACCACGCATCCCTTACACCCCCCAAATCTGGTATGTTCGGCTGAATAGGGGAACGCTATGATCATCTCTGATCCGGGCGTTCCCTGTTCCCAACGCTATCATGCCCGACACATGTTGATCTCTCAATAGGAGCAGCGAGAAATGCGTATTTTGTTGAAGCTGATGCTTGTATGTGCGCTGGTATTGCTCACAGTGATAGGCATTTTTGCACAGGAAACGATCCCACTTATCCCCTTTAGCGACCCACTATTAGAAGTTGAAGGCGTTATACCTGAAGGTTGGACAGCCGCAAATAACGGGCTGTATATTCGTGGCGAATCGCCATTAGATGTGACTTTGATGGCAATTCAATCTGCAACAGCGAGTTTAGAGCAGGTTATTCAATCGCTATTGCCTCAGCTTGCTTTGACGGAAATGCCAGAGCCTGTCGCTCAGGTTGAAGCCAACGATTTGCAATGGGATGTCTATCAGGTTGATGTACCTGTTGGCGGTATGGTTATTCGGGTGGATCTGGCGCTTACCCATCAAGATGGACGTTCATATATCGTGCTCATGCAAACCAATGAGGATGAATATGACGCCCTGCATGAGGCGGTATTCATTCCTGTTCTGGAATCGGTGATGCCGCTGGTTGCTGAACCAACTGAACCGCCGCCTTACATCGTTGAAGAGGTGGCATTCCCCGGCGGCGCGGAAGATGTTACGCTGGCCGGAACGTTAACCTTGCCGGAAGGGGAAGGCCCTTTTCCCGCCGTGATACTGGTGAGTGGCAGCGGCCCGCAAGATCGGGATGAAAACCTTGCGCCTATGGCTGCGATTAAGCCTTTTGCCTTGATTGCTGACGCGTTGACCAGAGCCGGTGTTGCAGTACTGCGTTACGATGATCGCGGTGTGGGTGAATCAACTGGCGATTTTGATACTGCGCTGATTGCTGATTTTGTGGCTGATGCTTCCGCTGCGATTGATTATCTATTGACGCGTGATGATATTGATGCTCAGCAGATCGGCTTGCTGGGACACAGCGAAGGGGGCTTGTCAGCAGCCTATCTAGGGGCTAATAACCCTGACCTGGCATTTGTGATCGGCATGGCACCCCCGGCAGTCAATGGCGTTGACCTGCTGATTGAGCAAAATATGGCACTGGTCGGCAGCGAAGCTGAAGTCGGTGAAATCACCGAAGAAGAACTTGCCACTTACCGGGATTACATTAGCCGGGCATTGACGGCAGTTGCAGCAGGGGATCTTGAAACTGCCGGGCAGCTAATTCGTGAGCTGTATACATGGATGGCTGAAAACTCGACCCCTGCAGAACTGGCTGCCGCAGGATACGATGATCCGGCTGCGCTGGTTGAAGATCTCGTCAGCGGAGTACTTCCAGCTTATGCAAACCCCTGGTATCAGGATTTATTGAACTGGGATGCTTCTGTAGATTGGGCACAGGTGACGATACCCGTGTTAGGGTTGTTTGGCGGGAAAGATGTTCAGGTGACTTCCGCACAGAATGCCCCGGCAATGGAAGCTGCTTTGGAACTGGCCGGTAATGAAGATTTCGAAATCGTGATTTTCCCCAACGCAAACCACCTGTTTCAGGAGGCGGTAACTGGCGGAATTTCGGAATATGCATCCCTGGGAACCGAATTTACGTCCGATTTTCTCCCTACCATAGTAGATTGGGTCACAGCGCGGGTTCGAGTGGTAGAATAAACCCGATCCCCTAACCCCTTCTCCACAAGGGAGAAGGGGTCTATACCTGAAAACACCTTGCATTGCTTCGTGCCAAGGATTCACGTTCATGAGCCAATGGTGGCAGTCTGCCGTTTTCTACCAGATTTACCCTCGTAGTTTCAAAGATTCAAATGGTGATGGTGTTGGCGATTTGCGCGGCATCATCGAAAAGCTAGATCATTTCGTCTGGCTTGGCGTTGATGCGCTCTGGCTTTCACCAATCTTCAAATCGCCGATGGTAGACTTTGGCTATGATGTTTCCGACTACACCAATATTGACCCGCTGTTTGGCACGTTGACCGATTTTGACGAACTGCTGGATGCTGCACACCAGCGCGGACTGAAGGTCATTCTCGATATGGTGCCGAATCACACGAGTGACCAGCATCCCTGGTTTCTCGAATCGCGCAGCAGCCGGGATAATCCAAAGCGAGACTGGTACATATGGCGCGATGCCAAACCCGATGGCAGTGAGCCGAACAATTGGCTGGCTTATTTTGGCGGCGCGGCCTGGACATGGGACGAGCCGACAGGCCAGTACTACATGCACAACTTCGCGCCCGAACAGCCAGAGCTAAATTACCGTAACCCGCAAGTGAAAGAGGCAATATTCAATGAAATTCGCTTCTGGCTGCGGCGTGGGTTAGACGGGTTTCGTATTGATACGATTGACCGGCTGATGAAAGACCCGGAATTTCGAGATAATCCACCCTCAACCTTATGGAAACCCGGTGATAATCCAAGTCATAGGCTGGCGCGCACATATAGTGAAAAAAGCGAAGGCATTCACAATCTGGTTGCTGAAATGGGTGATGTTTTTCGCGAGTTTGACGACCGGGTTAGCGTCGGCGAAATTGATTATTCCACTGATCCGCGATTTATCGCTTCATATGCGGGTAACAAAGAACAACCAGAAATCAATCTCCCTTTCAACTTTGCGGCTATGATGCTGCCCTGGGACGCCGGGATGATCCGTAAGTTTGTGGATGAGTATGATTCACTCTTACCCGAAGGCGGCACGAACTATGTTCTAGGCAATCATGACCAGATGCGGTTGGCATCGCGTTTTGGTAAAGGCTTTCGCGTGGCGGCGATGATGCTGTTAAGTTTGCGCGGCGCTGCTTTCATCTATCAGGGTGAAGAACTGGGCATGACGGACGGTGAGGTTGCGCCGGAACAATATCGTGATCCGCAGGGGATCAATCTTGGGCTTAGCCGCGATCCGTGCCGCACGCCGTTTCACTGGTCGGGTGATGCCAATGCTGGTTTCACTATCGGCACGCCATGGTTACCCGTTGCAAGCAACGTTGCCACCTTGAACGTCGAAGCCGAAAAAGATAATCCGCTTTCTACGCTTACGTTTTATCGCCGTTTGCTGGCGCTGCGTAGGGCAACCCCGTCGTTAAATAGGGGTAACTATCGGTCTTTCGATGCAGGCGAAGGCGTATTTGCCTATGTTCGTCAGAGTGGCAGTAGCACGACAGCAGTTTTCCTGAACTTCACTGAAGGCGAAAAGCAATTAACGCTTCCGCCAGAGATGAAGGGCAATATAGGGTTGACGACACTGCTGGATCGTGAAGGTGAGGCTGTGCAAAATATGCTTGCCTTAAGGCCTTACGAAGGTATCATCCTCGTGTTCTAGTGTACTGTGTGCCGCCTTGACGATTGTTGAATCGGCGCTTGGTCTGGAAATGGATGCCGCTGGTGGACGACCGTTTGCCGAAGTGCATCGGATTTACGGTACCGGGGCAGTTCTGGCGCTCCCATTTTCATCTTCGTAGAAACTATCGCCACGAGGCGCCCGGCGATACGCAGTTCTATCTGGGGCTTTAGTCTACTGGTGGCGATCATGACCGGAGCGCCACGCTAAGGCGGTATTTCGCAGCATATTCGCGTCACATTTCATGTGCGCTTCGCATAAAGCAGCAATCTGAGAAAACAAATATCTTCGGGGATCAAACATGCTGCCATTCATGGGCAATGAACTGCTGCGCGGAGAAAAAGTGAAATTAGTGCCAACGACGCGAGAAGACGCGCCAGAATTTACGCGTTGGGGGCAGGATATTGAAGGCCAGCGACTTTTACGGCGCGGGTTGGTGTATCCACCGACTCTGCAAGAAGTTGAGCGCTGGTTCGGCGGTGAACGCGATGAACACTTTTTCCCCTTTTCTATTCGCACCCTGGATGATGACCGGCTAGTGGGACAGCTTGCCATTAAGGATATTATGTGGCAAGCGCGTAACTGCTCCTTTTTCATCACCATTGGCGATAAAAGTGATCGCGGCAATGGTTATGGTACGGATGCTGTGCGGGTGATGTTGAAATACTGTTTTCAGGAAATGAATCTGTTTCGCGTCGGGCTTGAGGTAATGGAATACAATCCATCTGCGATTCGCTCTTACAAAAATGCGGGTTTTACCGAAGAAGGTCGGATGCGTAAATTTGTATACCGCGATGGCGTGTATTATGACATCGTATTGATGAGCATCTTGCGTCAAGAATGGGACGATCTACAAAATTAGTTGAGCGTTTCGCGAACGGGGCGAAATGCTCGGATAAACGATACCTTAGCGCTCTCGCTACCGTTGCCCATACCATACTGCCCGATGTTCCCCATTCCCTATTCCCGTTTGCTGGATAGGTGTACAATCCAGCAAACATAGCTGTAGTATCCGGCTTTGTTGTATGTATTTGGAACATGCTTGAGAACAAAGCTGTGATTTTAGGTTTACGCCTGTTTGAAATCTGGCAAACCCCTTACGCACAGCGCGAGGGGTTTTGTTTTATAAGGCCAGAAGATTCCTGTCGTGATAACTATGTGCTGTTGTGCGGGTTTTCAAGACGAGTGATTGACATCATCCGGTTTTGCGCGCTAGCAGTATGCCCACAAAGGCCCCGGATTGTCGTCACGGGGCTTTCTATTTGAATGGAGCGAAGGGTGTTGGATTTCGAGGTATTAAACCAGAAGTTTGAGGACGCATCGCCCAATGAAATTATTAGCTGGGCATGGGAAACATTCGGCGCAAAACTCTCGATTGTGACCAGTTTTCAGCCCACTGGTATTGTAGCCCTGCACATCCTGCGGGAAATCGCACCGCGTTTGCCAGTGCTGACCATTGATACCGGCCTCCTTTTTTCCAATACTTACTTGCTAATGGAT
>CAZBPB010000004.1:0-4343 GCA_964493565.1 uncultured Pleurocapsa sp.
CATTGCTACTTCACAGGAAATGCTCATTGATCTGGTGATCGTGACGGCTATCGTGGGCTTCATAAGTACGGCGGTGATCGGCATTTACATTGACCGGGGCACGCGCGGCAAAATCCGCGCAGAGTCAATGGATTAGGCCATGACGATACCTGAAATAATCGTCGGCGGTTTGCTGCTGCTGGGAACGATTGTGCGTTTGTTGGCCTCGATAGGGATGCTGCGCTTCGGTGATATTTATCTGCGTATGCACGCAGCTACCAAAGCCAGCGTGACTGGATTGGGGCTGATGGTGATCGCGACGGTAATTTTCTATGGCGATCCGCTGCTGACGGTGAAACTAATCGCGCTTTCGGTGATCTACTTCTTCACTTCGCCCACAGGATCGCAGGTGCTGGCGAGCGCCGCGCATCGGGCAGGCTACCCACGCGTAAAGGAAACGTGGATTGACGAACTGGCGGATGCTGAAGCCGCAGAACTGGCAAGCGAGGCAGGCGAAGACAAATCAACCGTGAAACCGGTGTGATCATGCCGCCCGGTTGGAGATGGGCGAGGCGCGCCACGTGCCTACCTGAAACATCGGTTGACGATTATGTAAGGGCGGTTCACAAGCCGCCCTTATTATTATCTGGCCTAAATCGAGCGAATTGCGCCGCCATCAACACGTAGGCTTTCGCCAGTGATATATGAGGCTGCGGGAGAAAGCAGGAAGGCTCCTGCCGCGCCAAATTCCTCAATAGTACCCAACCGCTTGAGCGGAATTTTGCTCAACGACTGCTTGCGCACTTCTTCAACTGCAATGCCCAACCGCTGCGCCGTTCCCTGATCGAGCTGGGCGACGCGCTCGGTATCAATTCTGCCGGGGATCAGGTTGTTCACTCGGATGCCATCGGGCGCGAGTTCGTCGGCAAGCGTTTTGACCAGCGCGGCTACGCCGGAACGCATCACCGTTGAAAGCCCCAGCCGTTCAATCGGTTCTTTCACCGATGATGAGGTGATAGTCAGGATAGCACTACCAGAGTTCATATGCGGAAGTGCCGCGCGGATCATGCGGACGGTGCTCATCAGTGTGAGTTCAAATGCTGCCTGCCACTGCTCATCGGTCAACTGTTTGAAGCCGCCAGCAGGGGGGCCGCCTGCATTTACCAGTAAGCCATCAATGCTGCCAAATTCGAATGCCGATTGGTCTACCCACGTCTGAATAGAGGCAGGATCACGCACATCGCAGGCAACAGCCAGCGTTTGTGTGCCAGTTTCTTCAGAAATTTTGGCAGCGGCAGCGGCGATTTTATCAGCGTCCCGGCTGCACATGGATACTTTCGCGCCGTCGCCTGCCAGCGCCCGCGCGATGCCATAGCCTAAACCCTGACTGCTGGCGCTGACCAGAAATACTTTGTCTTTAAGCCCTAAATCCATTGACTTGCCTCCAAATATGCAATCCCTCAGCCCCAACCCGCGTAGGGATCGGTGATAAGCGAATAAATTTGCCGGTTAGTGCTTTTAATCCTCTATGATGGTGAACGCGATCTTTTGCTCTGGATCAGTGATGCCCACACGCGCTAATATGCGGTCAATTTCGCGGTGGGTGCCAGCATCAATAGGCGCAAACGGCTGGCGCAGGGTGGCGTATTCAATTGCGCCGCGCCGCCGCAGCAATTCCTTACGTATTGCCAGGTTGATAATCGGTTGGTTTTCGAAACGGATCAACGGCAAGTAGTGGTCAAAAATCCGGGCAGCAGCAGGCAGTTCGCCAACGCGGTAAGCGAGGTAAACGGCAACCAGTATTTCAGTGAAGGCGAAACCGGTCATTGTCCCTGCGGCGCCGCGTTCCAGTTCTTCGAGGAAGAACATACCCCCTAAGCCGCCGAAAATATCAAAGTGGTTGGTGCGCTCACGGATTGCGGTGATTTTCTGCATCAGCGGCGGGTCTTCAAGCTTCAGATAACGCGCCCGGTGGATACGGTCAGCAATGCGCGCCAGCACGTTCGGGGACATGATCACACCGTTCACGGGGGGGAAGTCTTGCACGATGATCGGGCCGTCGAAGCCAGCGGCGTAATCGGCATACAGGCCATAAATTTGATCGTCGGTGGGGTCGGTCAGGCGCGGCGGGGCGATCATCACGGCAGCACAGCCAGCAGCGAAGGCGGCTTTGCTAAGGGCGATCACCGTTTTGGTTTCGGCATGACTGACGCCGACCACCACGGGTGCCCGGCTGTCCACGACCTCAATCACCAGTTCCATCACGCGGCGGCGCTCATCCACCGTCATTTTGGCGGCTTCGCCCAGCACGCCGAGGATCGTCAGTCCGTTGGCTCCTTTATCCAGTTGAAAGTTAACCAGACGGCGTAAACTGGCTTCATCAACCACGCCGTCAGATGTAAACGGCGTTGCCATGATGTTATAAACACCGGTGATACGTGGGAACATCAGTTTTACCTTTAATGTCTGCGATCATGATGCCAGATTATGCTGCAAGGCGGTTGATGCGTCCAAAGAGTGATCTTACGCGGGGAGCAAAATTGATCGCAACTTTTCATGGAATTATCAGACTGAAAGGGTATATATCGTTTCATAAGCAAGTGCGCCATATGCTGTGGAAGTTTTATCGCGCTCGATGATACTGATTGTTCTGCCTGATATTCCCTATGAAGCCGATCTGCTTGCGAAGGCGCAGTTTGGCGATCAGACCGCGCTGCGGTCAATTTACGATCAGTATTTTCCACCTGTTTACCAGTTCATCCGCCTGCGTATTGCGGATCGCGAAGACGCGCGCGATATAGCCGCTGATGTGTTTATGGATTTCTTTTCGGCTTTGCAGCGTCGCAAAGCGCCGACGACAAGCTTGCGCGCGTGGTTATTCAAAGTGGCGCGTAACAAACTGTATGACCATTACGGCAAGCGGCGGCAGTTTCCAACCGAGACACTTGAAGAATGGGTGCCAGCGGATAGTGAAAACGGGCCAGAAGCACGTTTTATGGCGGGTGCGCGAGCGGAACGTGTGCGCCGCGCCCTGCACGCGCTGCCGGTCGATCAGCAGGAAGTGCTACTGCTGCGCTTCGGGCAAGGCTTAAATCTGGAAGAAACGGCTGATCTGATGAACAAGAGCCTGAGCGCGGTGAAATCGCTGCAATTCCGGGCTGTTTCCACACTGCGGGAACGACTGGATCAGGGCGTGGAGGAATAGGGCGATGAGCAGCCGCGATTTCCACGACATTTTGAATGACTGCATCGAGCGAATGGCAGCGGGGCAAGCGGGCGGACAGGTACGCCGTATGCTGCCTGAAGCGGTTGAAATTCGCGCGGATCAGGGCGTAGTCTGGCAGCGTATTGAGCCGCAGCTAGCCCGACAGCGCATGAACCGCAGGCGTAAACCGGGGATCGGGCGGCTGCTGCTGGCGGCTGCTTTACTGACCGGGCTGCTTGGCGGAGCCTATTTTGCTTTGAACCAGCCACCGCAGGACACCAATGTGATCGAGCCGCTGGCGACCACTGAGACGCCGACAACGACTTACACGGCAACCCCTTCAGCCACCT
Organism: uncultured Pleurocapsa sp.; assembly: GCA_964493565.1. Classification (GTDB taxonomy): domain Bacteria; phylum Chloroflexota; class Anaerolineae; order Aggregatilineales; family Phototrophicaceae; genus Flexifilum. The sequence goes on from CAZBPB010000004.1 coordinate 3,535, forward strand.
TCACACCAACCGTGACATATACCCCAAGCCCGATACCCAGCGCCACGCCATCCAGCACTAGCACGCCTACGGCAACGCCGACATATCTCCTCATGGCAACGGCAACTCCATTCCCCACCGCCCTACCGCCCACGCTGGTGCCTACTGTACGCGACGATAACAGCGGCAGCGGCAGCGCCAATAGTGGTTCAGATGATGATGGCGACGATGACGATAACAGCGGACATGGCAGCTCTGATGATGACGGAGACGATGACGATTAGCCTTCACCCTGCGTTCAATCCTCAAGGTGAGGGATCTTCATCTGTTGCTGGTTGACGCAGCGCCCCGCTTTGCAAGGCATTAAATTTCATCGCAACAAAGTATTGATAAAAACTCACCGCAACTTTTTGCTGCATTCAAAGACTGAGTTGTTGTATGAATGCAGATCAGCCGATGGCGGCTGGTCAAAAGTATGGAGGAAAGAAATGACCGGGCAACTTAAGTGGACAAAGCGGGCTGTACTGGCGGCATTGGCAGCTTCGACGGCTGCAATTTCTGCACAGCAGATTCTGGCGCAAACGGCGACGCCACTTCCAACGCTGGTACCAACCACAGTTCCCCAATCAGTTACCGCAACGCCTGCGCCGTTTTCCACCATGATGCCAACGATGGTTGCGCCTACTGAGCTGGTGATACTGCGGGGCATTGTGTCAGCGCAGAACGCGTCTTCGCTGGCGATTGGCAGCCAGATCATTGATATTACCGGCGCACAGGTGGGGACGGGCGTAGGCGTGGGACAGAGGGTGCGTATTCGCGCTGCGTTCGCC
>CAZBPB010000004.1:4365-25604 GCA_964493565.1 uncultured Pleurocapsa sp.
ATTCGAACGCGCCGATTGCAACACCGGAAGCGAATGCCCCGACACTGGTGCCAACTTCAACACCACTGCCTTTCGTTCCGCCGCCTGCGGTAACGCTGGAAGTCGGGCAGGTGGGCGTGGTGCCATTTACCGATGAATTTGAACTGGTGGGGACGTTGGACTCGATAAACGGGCAGACTATCGTTGTTTCCGGGCTGCCGATCAGCATTGAAGGCGCGGAAATACGCCCAACATTGACGGTAGGGATGCCGGTTGAGGTTCATGTGCGCATGGTTAACGGCGTGCTCACTGCGCGAGAAGTGGATATTGAGGATGATTTGATCACAAGCGGTCAGTTCACCGGCGCGCCAATTCCGGCAGACAGGGCGATTGCGATCATGCACAGTGTGCTGCCAAACGCGACAGTACGCGAAATTGAACTGGAACGCCGCGCAGATGGCTCCCCGGTCTGGAAAATTCACACCACTGATAATCAGGAAATTTACATTGATGCGCAGACTGGCGTGGTGCTGGCAATCGAACTAAGCGGGCATGATGATGACGACAATGGTGAAGATCGGGATCGCGATGACGACAGCGATTCTGGAAGCAGTGATGATCATGATGATGATAGCAGTGGACGCGACACGGATGATGACGATGATGGCGACGATGACAACAGCGGACACGACGACTCAGACGATGATCACGATGACGATGATTAGACTTGCTGCGTTTCGGACGCTAAGCGCGGAATAATGTGACAGGTTTAAGGGCGAGCCACTGGCTCGCCCTTATGTTTCAGGCTGTTTCATCAATTTGCAGATTCCCCCGAAAATAAAAAGAGGGTACAGCCAGATGCTATACCCTCTCGAATGCACGATGTTTCTAGCTGAATTAGCCCGGTCGGATGATCAGCGTGTATGCGCCACCGCTGGAACCGAACGAGGTGGCGACCAGCGTGTAGGTGCCGCCTGCCGGAAGCTCAAATTCCAGAAGCGAGTCGAAACCGGCATCGCCACCGTCATCATCTGAGGCGATCAACGTGTTATCTGGCCCGTAGAGCAGAACGAGCGGATCGAGGCCACTATCTTTATCTTCGCGCATGTCAATGACCACGGTTTGACCGGCAGAACCTTCAAATGTCCACAGGTCGCCAGCACCGCCGGCAACATTACCTGAGGCGCTAGAGTCGAGTGCCAGCGCGCCGCGATTAGTGTACATGGCGGCCTGTAATGGCGCACCAAGGTCTGTGCTTAAGGTGCCCAAGCTTCCGCCAATTGCAGAGAGCGTGGCGGCTGCCTGCGTGAGCAGAGCATTGGTGTCGCTGAGGTCAACGCCCAATGCAGCGGCTGTACCTGCCGCTTGTGTGGCGATGGCGTTTGCGTCACCGCTGAAACCAAGCGCATTGGCGGTTTGAACCGCTTGCGTCGCCATTGCGTTGACATCGCCGCTAAAGCCAGCCGCATTGACGGTTTGCATGGCCTGTGTGGAGAGGGCATTCACGTCACCGCTAAAGCCAAGCGCGTTGGCAGTCTGCATAGCCTGTGTAGAGAGGGCGTTGACATCGCCGTTAAATTCGCCAAAACTGGCGGTGGTCGTACCGAAAATATCACTCATTGAGGAAATGCCGGCAGTACCCATCGCCTGACCGAGAATTGAGTTGGCCGATGGGCGCGAAGTTCCCAAAAGGACAGCAATCGGATCGCCACCAAAAATCGAGTTTGTAACTGATGCACCGCCGACCACTATCACGCCTACGCAGGCAACAACTGCGACAAGGAACAGCACCAGCACAATCAAGCAGCAGTTACAGCCGCGTTTTTTCGGCGGCGGGGGGGCAACGGGCGGTGGCGGTGCGCCGTAGGGTGAGGCCGCACCGTATGGCGGCGGGTAAGCCCCTGCCGGTGGCGGCGGCTGTGCGCTGGAATAGCTGGTGGTGGCGCGGGTGGTCGAATAAGTACTGGATGGCTGACCAAAAGGATCAGTGCCGCTGCCACCGCCGGTTGGAATATCGGCAAAAGGATCATCAGCAAATGGATCTGAAGAGGATTGCTGCATTTGCTGCTGCATCTGGCTGGTGGGGATCATCACTGTTGGAGCGACGGATGATGGTGGCGGCGGCGGTGGCGCGCCGGTAAGCTGGCTCAGCTTTTTCTGGGCGCGATCATCACCGGGGCGGATGCTGAGTACCTTTTCCAACGCGCGCCGCTGCTGCTCTTCGTTGGTCACTGCGTTTGCAAGCAGCCACCATGCGTCGGCGTTGTTAGGTTCTGCGCGGACGATAGGAACTAGTATCTGGGCTGCTTCCTGACGTTGACCGTCTTTGATCAGCTGAAATGCCTGTTGAAGCTGCTGAGATGTGGACATAGCTTCATCCTTCGTTGGTAGATCACTTTGATATTCTATATTTTCCTTAAGTTAATGCCGAATTGCCAAAACTAGCAAATTCTGGTGGTTGTAAGGGGAAAATAGGCGAAGAGAATAGGGGTTAAGATTATCCGATGAGGCTTGCATGGCGCTGGATGCTTGAAAAATGGATTTGAAACAGGCCAGCGTTTCATGAGTTTACAAACCTTGAAAGATTGCAATCCCTCTCCCACCTCTAAAACTTGGTACAATCGAGGGCGATTTGCCGCACCACGCTGGAACTATGGATATGTCATCCAACCGTCGCCTTGAAATTACCGTTGTTGTCGGCCTGCTTGTGATGTACGCGCTGCTGGCAGGCTCATATGCTATCCGAACTGCACCCTGGCAAGCGCCAGATGAACCCGCCCATTACAACTATGTCGCTCAGATTACGGCAAATGGCTGCTGTCCGATCATTGAGCGAGGCGATTGGGATCAGGAATATCTGAGCGAATTGACCAGCAGTCGTTTCGCGCCAGAATTGCTGGACGATCTCGGATCGCTGCAATACGAAGATCACCAGCCTCCGCTGTATTACCTGCTGCTTTCGCCGGTATTTAGCGTTACACAGGGCAGCCTGACCGCGCTGCGGCTGACCTCGGTTGCTTTCGGGGTGATTGCGCTGGGGCTGGCCTATCTGGCAGCGCGGGTGCTAGTAGGCGAAGATCGCTGGTTCATCGCGTGGGGCGCGGCAGCACTGATCGCGTTGATCCCGCAGCATCTTGCGGTGGTCGGCTCGGTGAATAACGACGTGCTGTCGGAATTGATTATCGCGCTGGCGCTGTATTTATTGATGCGCTACTTGCGCGGGGATCGCATTCCCGTCTGGCTGCTGGGCGTGGTGGTTGGCATCGGGTTAATCACCAAAGTGAACACACTGCTGCTGGCGGGCGTGGTGCCGATGGCGATACTGTTCAAGGATTATTCGCGCCGGCGTGAACCGGAATATGCTCACTGGTTCACGCTTTTCATAAAGTCAATGATCTTATTCGGGCTGCCCATTTTGATCATTGCCGGGGTGTGGTGGCTGCGGAATATCGCGGTTTACGGCTTTCCAGACCTATTCGGGCTGGGCGCGCATGATGGTGTGGTGGCAGATCAACTGCGCACTACTGAATATATTGCTGATTACGGCACGCGGGCATATCTGGCGTTGTTCATCCAACTTACTTACAACAGCTTCTGGGGGCAGTTCGGCTGGATGGCATTTCCGCTGCAAGATTGGATGTACACCGCGATTTTTATCTTTCTGCTGGTGGTACTGGCTGGTTGGGGAATCCGATTTTTCATCAAAGTGCCGGGGCAGGCGCGGCTGGATCGCTGGCAGGTGATTGGCTGGTTGGTCATCGGCGTGCTGGGCTTCATCGCGGTGATGCAATATATCTACTACAATGCCGAGTTCTTTCAGGCGCAGGGACGTTACCTATATCCTGGCCTGCTGCCTCTTGGCTTATTCGTGGCGTTGGGGCTGGATGGTTGGGCGTTGTTATGGCGCAGGCGCAATGAACGGATGCGCTGGATTGCACAACTGCCGATATTACTATTTTTGCCGCTAAACCTATGGCTTATCTGGCGGGTGCTTCCCCTGCTGTCTCCGTAGCCGGGCCGGGATTATCAATCGGATTATGGCGCGCCTGTAAACGACTGCCTAAAGCAGCAGAGGTGATGCTAGCCTCTGAACTTGCCTTAAGTTCCCTTTTTCAATTTTATAGGATTGGCACCGGTGTCTTGCGCGCTGTGCTGTGGCATGACATCGTGCGCATCAGCTTCGTTGGCTGCTGCCATCAGGTCATCTTCTCCGGTCAAATCCGAGATTGTGAACTGGGCTGCGCCAAGCACAACTCTGGGAATTTCCCCCGGAAATGGGTCTTTCTGAGCGATTTTACGCAGCAGATAGGTTACGAACAGCCAGATTGTGCTCATGATTGGCGCAACCAGGAATGCGCCAAGCACCCCCCCAACCGCCGCGCCAATGAACACGCCGACGATGATCACTACCACTGGCAGGTTCAGCGCATCCCCTAGAATTTTTGGCGCGATTACATTCCAGATAATCTGAGTGATCAGCAGGTTGATACCAACTACCAGCAAGGCGAAGGTGAAATTGGACATATCAGGAAATGCGGTTGAGCCTTGCAGCAGCGGGGCGAAAAACAAAGGGATGAGCGCGATGAACCCGCCAATGGTCGGGATAAGCGAGATTAAGGCGACCACGATGGACAGCACAATGGCACTGGGTAGGCCCATGATTGTAAGCTGGGCGAAGGTGGCCATTCCGATGATGATGCCGATGATCAACTGCCCACGGAAAAAGCCCGTCCAGATATGCTCGATTTTTTCGTAGATCAGCCCTACTTCACGCTGGTAAGCAACCGGCACCCAATTCCCCAATGAACGATTGACACGCGGTAAATCCAGCATGATCAGAAATGAGATAAAAACAGTAAAGAGCAATCCGGTTATAAACCCGGTCACCGTTCCCAGGGTTGTGGTAATGGCTGAGGTTACAAAACCAAACGTAGAGGCAACTTGCTGGATCAGGCTTTCAATATTAAAAGCCTGTCTGTTCTCCGGGGGTTGTGTGATTACCTCCGATTCGCCGGATTCAGCGGTGTTCGGGATGCCCTCTTCACCGGGCGGTTCTTCAGTTGTCTCAATATTGCCCAATACAAATTCGCGTACTGGCTCGATGACCGGATTCAGGTCTATCGGCGCACCTAAAATGATAATGACGCCATCCGATTCCTGATATTCGCGCAGCGTATTCTGGAAATCTGTGTACATGCGTTGTAAACCGCGTCCAGCAGAATCAATGGTATCGGCAGCAGGTGGAATAAGCGCGCCAACCCCGAAAATGGCGGTGCTAACCAGCAGGATGTAACACACGACGACAGAACCTGCCCATGAAAAGAAGGTGTGGCGGGTAAGCCAGCGGGCAGGAAAGTACATCAGGAAGGAAAGGATAAACGCCACAATCAGCGTTTGCAGCAGAGGGCTAACCACAAACAAAACGAAGATGAAAAATACGATCAGGAATACCGTGACCATTAAGCGCGTCAGGCGATCCCACTGCGGATGATAGTTCATGTCTTTTTCAAGCAAAGTGCTACTGCCCGCCGATGAGGATTGGGCTGGTATGGGCGCGCGCTGCTTTTTAGGCGGCGCTGCCGTAGATGATTCCGGGTCAACTGGCTCTATAGGGGGTGGGGCATCTGTCATGCTGCACCTCAAATAACTGCGTCGGAGGCGATCAATACACGGGCAAAGCTGATCAATTGTGAACGCGATACAAAACAACGTATGTAAAGTTTATCAGCATAGAAATCATACATTAAATCTTGATTGCTTCATCAAAATTACGGGAAAGAAAGACAGGCGCAAGACGCCAATTTCAATTCTCAATGTTTTCTCGACGCTAAATTCATGCAAAATGAACGTAATTAATAAATACCTTTTGTGCGTTTTGCACGCCGGTCAGTGAAAGTGAAATGTCATGACTACGTTGCCGATGCAATTTGACTTCGCAAGTGAAGTCCGTACCGACCGTTTACGTGTGTTATGGAGAGCGACCGCGATCGTAAGTTTCATCCTCGGTTGGGTCGTTTTGTCATATGCGGCGCTGAACCGCATCAATGTTGTGGCGGTATTAGGGCCGTTTGTCGTCTTAATTGCTGCCTGTTTTGTGACCCGCAGCTTCCTGAATCGCAATCATTACAAGACGGCGGCGTGGGTGTTTTCGATGGGCGCAGTCAGCGCGGTTTCGCTGACTTTTTTCATGGACAACGCGGTAGTGAACGTGATTGCCCCGTTCGCATTGCCAGTGATTGTGTTTATGATTGGCTTGCTGCTGCCGCCAATGCATACCCTTGTGGCTGCGGTGCTGGTTTCAACAATCATCCTCGTTACGCCATCGGTTATACCAGGCTCATCTGAAGCCTTCACCCCGTATCATCTAGCAGCCGTTGGACTGGTTATTCTGGCAACTGCGCTGGCGATTCAGGTGACGGGCGATCTGTACCAGATTATTGATTGGGCGCTTGCGAACTATAATAAGGAACGCCGCACTGCGAATGACCTGTTCGACAGCCGGGTGGAACTGGAGCGCAGTTTGCACCGCGCCGAGGCGCTGAGCGAAGATTTGCAAGAGGCGAACGTGGCATTAGATGCTGCGCGCTCGTCTGCTGAAGAGGCCAAGCATTATCGTGGACAATTCCTTGCAAATATGAGCCACGAACTGCGCACTCCATTGAACGCGGTCATCGGGTTTAGTGAAACAATGCTCAAATTCCCGGCGATGTATGATGGCGTGAAGCTGCCCGGCGCATATGAGGCCGACCTTGCGCAGATTTATGCGTCAGGTCGCCAGCTATTGACCCTGATCAACGACATCCTCGATCTTTCTAAGGTAGATGCCGGTAAACTTGAAGTGAGAATGGAACGGGTTGATTTGACACCAGTGATCTACAATGTGGTGTCTACCGCCAGTGGTCTGGTGGGCGCAAAGCCGGTACAGCTTAAAATTGATTTGCCGCAAACACTACCGATGGTTTATGCAGACCGCGCCCGCGTTAGCCAGGTACTGCTGAACCTGTACAGTAACGCGGCAAAATTCACGGACGAAGGCTCAATCACAATTTCCGCACATGAAGTTGATGAAGGCGTGCTGGTTAGCGTTCGGGATACCGGCAGCGGTATTCCTACAGAAAGCCTTGAACTTATTTTTGAGGAATTCAAACAGGCGGAACTGGGCAGGCGCGACCCGCGCTCGGGCGCAGGCCTCGGTCTGGCAATTTCACGCCAACTCCTTACGCTAATGGGCGGGCGCATCTGGGCTGAATCTACCTCCGATGAAGGCAGTACCCTGAGCTTTATCGTTCAGCGTTATCCCGAAGTCAGCGAATCCTATGACGATCAAGAGGTGATGTACGCTCACGAAGCGGCGTACGAAGCAGAAAAGGTTAGTTAAGATGCGCATCCTTTATGTAGAAGATAACCCTGCCAACATATCTTTGCTGCAACGGGTAGCACGCATGGGTGGGCACGAAGTTCTGTATTATAACGAGGGAGAAAAGGCGCTGGAGAATTTTGCCAGCGACAATCCCGACTTAATCCTGATGGACTTACAGCTTGCTGGAAAACTAGGTGGGCTGGATGTGGTACGCAAGCTGCGCAGCGACGGCGTGAGCAAACCGATTGTTGCAGTAACCGCCTACGCTATGATGGGCGATAGGGAACGTTGTTTGGAAGCGGGTTGTGATGCTTACATGTCTAAGCCGCTGCCGGTAGCCGAACTGGTCGAGATGGTAAAAATGTATCAGGATAAGGTGAACGCCGCCGCTGAAATCGCTGCGGCAAGCCCGCCTGCGCCTGAGAAAACTATCGAAACGGTGACATCTGAAAAGACCGCAGAACCACTGACTGCGGAAGAAAAATCCGAAATCGCGTCAGTAGAACCCATCAGAACCGCTGAGCCTGCCGCTGAGCCTGCGGCAGCAGAAACGGCTTCTGAAGTGGAGGCCAAGTCTGAAGCCGCAAAACAGGTAGAAACCAGCGTGCTGCCGAAACCGGATGCCTCGTCAAGTACGCCGGTGGAACCGGTCACGCCCAAACCAAAAGCCGGCTTAGAGCCGATGGCTTTGCCTGCTGTGCCAGTGGTCAGCCAGAATGGGCATACCACACCAGTGGGTTAGGATATCAACGGAGAGGCAGCCGACTGGCTGCCTTTTTTGTTTGACGATGAGTGGGCGCAGCGCGCCGCACCTACGGATGTTTCTATATACGCCGCTTTACCGCAATTTCAACTGTTGGGACTGTACTTCATCCAGCGCGGAAATCGTGTCTTGAAGCTGGTTAACTTCTTCGCGGATGTCCTGCCGCAGACGCTGTGCCCTTGAGCTATCCACTTCTTTGGTGCCGATGAGCGACATCTGCGCGTAAATGGTGCCCAATGACGAGAGCGTGCTATCCAATTGAATTTCGGCGCGTTTGACGCTGCTGGCGGTGGCTTCAAGATTGGTAAGCTGGATTTCAAGCTGGCGAATTTGCTCCTCAAGATCGCGCTGAACGGCGGGGTCGGTTTCGCCCTTTAGGCGCTGCTTCGCTTTTTCCAACTGCTGGGGTACGCTGCGGCGGTCACGTTCGACCAGTTCATTGCTCTCGAAGGCGTCAATGTGCCGCGCCAGATCAACCATCTGCCCGATCCAGTCGTCCACATCGGCAATTGTGCTGTTCAGGCTGGCGCGCATGGAGCCGCCGTGCCGCTGCGCCAGTTTGGTCATGTTCTTGCGGTATTCGATGGCATCCTGTACGCGCTGGCGAGAAACCGGACTGCGAATATCGCTCAAGTCATAGCGTCCCTGAAATTCGCGGGCAACGGCCTGTTCAGCCATTTCAGGGTCGGAAAGCATCGAAATGATCAGTGCTGCTTCGGCTATACCACCGGCAACCAGCCAGAACCACGGCTGCCACCACGTAAACGGGGTTTGCACAAACAGGGTTAAAACGGCTGTAACACCAACGGTGATCAGGGATTGCCAGCTAAAAATTGCGCGGGAGAGGATTGCGCCGAATGCGCGGCGGCGAACGGGATTATCGGTCATCACAAATTGCCAGATCGCTCAAGTATTCCTGCAAAACAGTTCATGTGTTCCTATGATAATACGTGGGTAGAGGCGTAAAGTTTCAATAAACGCTCACCCCTGCCAGAAAGGGCGGTTCAGAAACCGCCCTATGCAAGATTACGGATGTTACGAGCCTTCGCTGGTGGATGCTGAGCCGCTGCTGCTGGCAGCACCGCCACCATCGCCGCCCTGGGCGCCAAGCAAACGCCGACGGCGCTCATCTAGCTGGCGTTCCACTTCGCCGGAACGTACCGCCGCGTCAATCTGATCTTTCAGATTTTCGGTTGCCATTTCCAGACGGGCATCTTCGTTATCCAGCCGCTGACGGATAGACTCTGCCAGACCGCTGATGTCTTTGTCGGTATTTGAAGCCAACTTGTCCAGACTCTTGATGGTCTTGTTGGTGATCTTCTTGGCTTCAGCCAATTCGATGAGACTGCGCAGATGTTCGCGTTCCTGACGGATAGTGGTCAGACGGCCTTCCAGCTTCATGCGCATGTCGAGCATGGTCTGGTACTGCTTTTCCTGCGACTGCCACTGCTCGTAGTATTCCTGAGCAAGCTGCTGCTTACTATTCAACTCACTCTGCGCTGCCCCTGCAAGGTCATCTTTACCCTTCAGAATCAGCGTATCAATGTCGCGATCCAGTTTTTCGGCAGAGCTAGCAAATTCCTCGTACTTGCGCTTTAGCGTGCGAACGGTGCCGCCAACCTGCGCGGTAGACTCTTCAAGTTCCTTCAAATCGCGCTCGGCCTGACGGATATATTCATCCATGACCGCGACAGAATTAGATTCCAGCGCGCGGTCTACCATCGCGTGCATATTTGCGCTGATAAGCGTATTGATTTTCTCAAAGATGGAAGCCATAGATCGTTGTCTCCTGAAACACGCTTTTCGTTCAGTATAACGCGGAACTGCTATACCGCGCGAAACAGGCGTGTATGGGGGAAAATTACGCGAATGATCAGGTGTACGCAGAATCGTGAGCACAGGTCGCAAATTGCGCTCACATGATCGCTGGCACGGACTGATCGTGAATCAACAGTCGAAAACTGACCAGCAAATATCGTTTCTAAGCCGCTGGTCATCCAGAACGAGATTGCGAATCGCATCAGGAAGCTGCTCACGCTGCCAGCGGCACTCAATCCGTCCGGCATTTTCTATATCGCGACCGGATGCGGCTGCGCGTACCGCTTTGATGGCGTATGCCGCGGCACCAAGCTCGTGGGCGGCGACGTGCGCCACCGCCGATGCCTGCGCAGCGGCATACGCGGCATAACGGGCGGCTCCGCTTAGCTGTCTTGCTGCTGCATTGGCATGACCAGCCGCGCTGCGGGATTCAGACATCTTGATCTCGCCGCGCACCCATGCCCGCGCCTGCTCGATAGCCTGCCGGGGGCGCGGATCTGAGGGCTGCGCCGCTTCAAAGAAATGGAGAACGTGTTCGGCGCATGTCGCCGCCCACAAAGCCAGAAGCTGATGGTCTGAGTCTGTAAGCGTTCCGCCGCGACGGATTGTGATGAAGCGAGGATCGCGCTCCTTAGGCAGAATCACGGATACGACGAACCTTTCTTTAATTTCCCGACGAGCATGAGCTGAAGGCTTACCGTCGCACCCGTTGCAACAAGCGCATCGGAACGACCCGCGCTTCTTCCAGCCCGAAAAGCGCAGCTAGCCCGAAGAAGGTGAAGCCAGCAGCAGCCAGCGTAATGGCGAAAGCGATCAGCGAGGGTAGGCTTTCCAGCAGGCTGGTTAGCAGCAAAATCACCGTGCCCATTGCCAGTGCCGCCAGCAGAGATACTGCGCCGCCGCGTAAAACATAACTATCACGAATGCTGCCGATACGCCGACGCAGCAGCAGCCATAACAACGCTGCTTCCGCCAGCGTGGTGAGCGAGTTCGCCAGCGCCAGCCCTGCGAAAGGCCCAAAGGAGAGGTTTTCAGGGTCGCCAATTACCCGTATCAACAGTAGGCTGAGGGCGATATTAGCAGCCATTGACCCAATGCCGACCAGCACCGGCGTCCATGTATCGGACAGGGCGTAGAATGAGCGCGCTAGCATTTCCAGCAGTCCGTGACCGGCAACACCGACGGCAAAGAAAGCCAGCGCCCATGCGGTGGCCTGTGTGTTTTCGGCTGTCCAATCGCCATATTCGAAAATAAGGCGGATACCAACTCCGCCCAGCGTGATCAGGATAATCATGGCGGGGAAAGCGAGGAATAAGACGCCGCGCATGGCATTGGAAAGGCGATCTTTGAAGCCATCCATATTGTTGGCAGAGGCCAGCGCCGATAAAGACGGAAATACCGCTGTGCCAATGCCCTGAGCGATGACACCGAGCACGAAGAACATCAGCGTCCATGCGGTGGTTAGCGCGGTCTGGCTGCCCGGCAGCATGGCGCTGGTCAGGATGACATTGACTAAGAAATTGAGCTGGACAACTGCCAGCCCCAGCACACGGGGAAGCATCAGGAAAAGCACGTCTCGCGTGCCTTCTACTCGCCAGTCTGGCAGGAAGCGCAGGCGCGCACCAACCGGTTTAAGGCCGGGAATCTGCACGATTAGATGCAGCGATGCGCCTAAAACTGCGCCAATGGCCAGCCCGTACACGCGGGGGAGGCCAAACTGCGGCATTAGATTGACCAGCACCAACGCGCCAAAAATCTGGCCGAGATTATTCATGCTCAGGGCGATAGAGGGCAGGAAAAAAGACTGCCGCGCATTCAAAATGCCCATCAGCAGGCCGCTGACCGTGAAAATGGCCACAGTGACCAGCATGATCTGACTCATCTGCGTGGTCAAGAGCGCCTGTTCAGGGGAGGCACCGGGTACCAACACATTCGGGACAAACCAGGGCGCGATGATGATCAGGATGATAGCCAGGATGCCAGCGATCAAACTTGCCAGCGTGATCACCGCGCTGGCAAGCCGCCACGCGCCGTCCGCATCTTCCTTTACCCAGTAGCGAGAAAACACCGGAATAAAGGACGAACTAAGCGCGCCACCCGCCACCAGCACATATAGGAGTTCAGGAATACGCTGGGCTGCATAAAAGGCATCCAGTTCCGCGCCAGCGCCGAAGGTGATTGAAAACAGCGCGGTACGCACCAGACCAAGCACACCACTGGCGAGAAAGCCGACCACCACGACAGCGGCGGCGCGCGCAATTTGACGATTGGAGAGGACGTTTCGGGTCATGTTTTATGAACGGAAGGCGGCATGTGCAAGACCGCGCAATGCTACCACAGATGCGGCAGGCTTCACGAACCGCATCTATGATTGAAAACAAGGTGTCAAAGTGTTTTCTTTATACCTGCGCTGGCGTTAACCGTCGGCTTTTTCGAGCACGCTGTCCGGCTTTTCTTCACGAGCTGCTTCAACAGAGGCAGGTGGCGCGTTGAGATCAGCAGGCTTGATCACCGGAGCCGGATGCGGCAGGGTATTGTCCTGCTCGTAGATGAAGTTAAGGGCTGCCGCGCTGTCTTCAAACATGCGTACCCGCGCACCGACGGCATGGACGATAGCCGAAGCGATGAAGCGTACCAGCGAATTGCCAGTGATCAGCACTGTCCAGCCAATGGCATCGGGGCTGCTATTGCGGGTTACTTCCTTGATTTCGCGCAGTCCGGTCGGGAATCGCTTGACCTGAGAAAATTCCAGCAATAAATGCACTAACGGAATACCGGTCTGGATCAGTCCATTGGACTCGGCATTCATGGTTTGCAAGTCTTCAAGCGAGATCGTGCCCCAGGCTCGCGTGATTACCAGCCGCTGCGGGATTAACCATTCGGTTTTTTGTGGCATGGATAGGAAAACTCCGATTGAACATCTCTGCACATTATAGGAGAGTTCCAACCCCGGATCAGTTAACTTTGCGTCCGTTCGGGACAAGAAAGATTAAAAACCAAGCATCGCTTCTCGGCTTGTCACCTGCTGTATGGCGCTTCGCCTCTTATTCGTCGCCAGAAAACGCGGAGAGCATATCATTTAGCAGATAACGGGGATTAGTACCCTGGCCATCGCTGCGGGCGCGAGCGAAAAAAACCAGCACTCCGTTCATACCAGCAACCTGATAATGATCTGTGGGGATCTCGCTTTTTAATTTTTTGACTGCCCGCTCGCTTTTATTCCACGAGTCAAACACGTAAAGGTTACCCTGTACCGCAGGATCATCCAACCTAAGGCCAATGCCTGCTACAGCGCCGATCTCATCAGGCGTGGGATTAGCTTCAGTTTCAATCAATTCTTTGCCTACACGCTTCGGGCTGAGGAGCTTACGTCCACGTTGTAGTTCAGCTTCAATTTGTTTTTCGCCGGTCACTTCAACAATCCTTCAGCAGCGCCCCAATCGCTATCTTTCACCTTATCTTTCAAATCGCCCCAGGTCTCGCCGGATTTGCTCTCAAATTCGTCTTTTACGGCAACCCACGCCCCATCGAAATAACCGCTGGCTAATTTGGCCTCGCCAACATAGGCGGCGAACTTTTCAGAAAATTCAAAGTTGTTCTGATAATTACCCCGATCATATTTCAACTCTTTGGTGATCTTGCGTGTGAAATATTCGGTAATGCCTTCGTTGAATTCAAAGCCAACTTCGCTCAGGAAATCTCCGGTTGAATATTTATGTACGCCTTCATGGATAATAGTGCCAGCGTTGCCGCGCGTTTTGTGTACCCAGATCAATCCTTGCTTGTCTACAAAGGCATTGGTGGAATCCTCCAGACCGTCATTGCCAAATTCACGGTCATAGGCATCTTTCCAATCCTTCCCATCCACCACTGCGACCTGACCCTCAACCTTTTTACCAGCTTTGACGGCTTCGCCAACATATGGCTCAAGGTACTTGCGGATGTGCTGGTCGGCTTTGTCGGCGCGGGTGTGAGACTTCTTATCTTCAGCGGTCTTGCCTTTCTTGAACATGCCAAGCAGCGGCAGCATGTTCAAATATGGGTCGGTCCCCATATTTTTCCTAGCAGACTTCATCAGCAGACTGCTTTTCCACGCTAACGTGCGTTCATCCTGCGATGCAGCTTCAATATTCGGCTGAACATCGGGGAGCGACACGTTTGACCAGTATTTGAAGGCGGCTTTCAGTTCTTTCTTGAGGGTGATGCCCTCGATATCTTTCACCGCTGCCATGAAATCTTTTACCGTCACCTTGCTGGCAAGCAGTTTCATAGCCGAGTTGTTGAGCATAATTTTCTTATGGTCGGCAGCCAGCAGCGCCTTGATATCTTCGACGGTTGCCAGTGTTGCTTCTTCGACCTTTTGCTTGGAGGTTTTCTTATCGCCTGCGCGCTGAATCACGCGCATGGCCTGGATATCTTCTTCGTGTTCGTCTACGCGTTGAATCAAATCACGTTTGGCTTGAATGTCTTCCTCGTGTTCATCCACGCGCTGTATCAGATCGCGCTTCAGGGAAACACGGGAGCAGTTTGCACAATTGCACCCTTTATCATGGGCATCACGTTGAATTTTTGCGACGGCAAGCTGGCGCTGCAAGGTCGATCCCTGAAGCAAGGTTTGCGTGGCGCGGTTGCCGATGGTTCGCTGGAGGTGGATTAAGCCCTGTTGGGGCGTGACTTCTGCTCCAGTGTCAGGCGTGTGTTGTGGTGTAAGCGGAACTGCTTCGGGCGGTTTCGTAACAGGTTGATGGGCGAGGGTCTTTTTGCGATTTGTCGCGGATTCACTCATTGGATAACAAAGCCAATATATCACTCCATTTTTACATCATAGCTTAATTGTAGAAAACGCGCATCCATCTGACCCATTTGATGCGGTAAACGAGGCTAAACGTTTACTAAACGTTGGTTGAGACAACTTTTCAGTGAGATGGTTTGCGCTAGAATACCGTACCGCATGCAAGCTGAGGACATTCAAATTGTCTTCAGAGGTTAGAGACGTTTGATATGACTGCGGAAACGCCGTCCATTTTTCGCCGCTTCGCGCTGGTAATTTTAATTTTGGTACTGGTCGCTACCGCGATCATGGCGGTGCTCACTTCAAATCGCGATCCCGGCACCCTGCTCAATATCTTCACCACCCGATTTCTGGGCATCTTTCTGGAAGCTGCGCCATTTTTGCTGCTTGGCGCGCTGGCAAGCGGACTGATAGGCGCGTTCGTTCGCCCGGATGATATCGCCCGTTTGATGCCCCGCAGTCCGATACTGGCGACGATTGTGGGCGCGTTCATGGGCTTCATATTCCCGGTGTGTGAGTGTGGCGTGGTGCCTGTGGTGCGGCGTTTATATACCAAGGGGCTGCCGGTTTCCGTAGGGGTCACTTTCTTACTGGCTGCGCCGGTGATCAATCCGGTGGTGCTGGTGAGTACTTATGTAGCATACGGGTTTGGACCGGTGCTGATCGGGCGGTTCGTGATCACCATTGTGGTGGCGGTGATCATCGGGTTGGTGTTTGCAATCGCCGCCCGCCCGCGCGACGTGCTGCGTACTTCGACGCTGGATTTAATTCCCGCGCCGGCGGTGGCTGGCGGCTCTCCGGATGCTACGGTTGCTGACATCATTCCGATCTATGAGCGCGTGCCGCGTAAGCCATTTGGCGCTGGTATGCGCGAGGCGTTTGGGACAGCGACTGACGATTTCTTCGATATGGGGCGCTATCTGATCATCGGTTCGATGCTGGCGGCGGCCATGCAAACCTTCATCCCGCAGGAAGCTCTGACGGCGCTGGGGAGCGGCCCGGTCACCTCGGTGCTGGTGATGCAGGCGCTGGCGTTCTTGCTTTCTGTGTGTTCGACGGTGGACGCCTTCCTTTCGCTGGCTTTCGTCAATACCTTTACGCCCGGCTCGATCATGGCATTTTTGACCTTTGGGCCGATGGTAGATATTAAAAGCATGCTGATGTTTGCCGGGGTGTTCAAGCCGCGCATTGTTGCTTATTTGATCATCCTACCGTTCCTATTAACGCTGCTGATCGGCATCTGGATCAACCTGAATGTTTCCCTGTAAGAGGAGTTCTGGAGAAGCGCATGACAGCCGCTGCCGGGCATGCCCACGAACAACACGATCATGATCATGAGCACGCCCGCGAGCGGCGCATGGCATGGGCAAAAATGGCGATCCTGCTCGGGTTAGGGCTGTATTTCACCTTCATCATCCTCAGCGGCAACCTGAGCAATTACATCAATTTGCGCTTTGGCTGGCTGTCGTATGTGGCGGCGGGGCTGTTTTTCCTGCTTGGCGGTTTCAGCCTGTATACGCTGCTGCGCTCGCGCGGGGAACATAAGCATGCTCATGATGATCATCTACATAGCGCGCCTTCGTGGGGCGTGATTGCGATTGTGGCGATCCCGCTGGTGCTTGGAACGCTGGTGCCTTCGCAACCGCTGGGCGTTGAGGCTGTTAGCAGCATTGACTTAAACGCGGCGGCATCGCAGGTTTCAACGGGCAACGCCACACTGTTCACCATCAACCCCGAAAACCGTAATGTGCTGGACTGGCTTCGGGTGTTCAACCAGACCGACGACTACAGCACACTTGACAATCAGCCGGTGGATATTAGCGGCTTCGTATACAACGAACCTGATTTTGGCGACGATCAGTTTATGACCGCGCGCTTTACCATTAGCTGCTGCGTGGCAGATGCCAATGCCATCGGCCTGCCGGTGGTGTGGGCAGATACAGACTTGCTGCCACAGGGCGAGTGGGTGCGTGTTCGTGGTACGATGCAAACCGGTGAGTTTCGTGGCGAAACTACGGCGCTTGTATATGCCGACAGCGTGGAAATCATTGAAGCGCCGCAGAACCCGTATTTGTACCCGTAGATGCTTTGCCAACCATCTTCATGGTCGGTGATGATTTGAGACTGAACTGCTAGATATGGACTTAACCGGAGCACAACCGAAGCCTGCGAAATTCCGTCTCACGCACTTTGATCGTGTGGTATTCGGCCTGATTGCCGCGCTTATCGGCTTGATTGCCCTGGTCATTTTGCTTGGCGATAGGGTTGGCGTGACCGTCCATCGCTTCGCACCGGAAGGCATCGCACGCAGCACCAGCCGTATTGCGGTTGAATTTAGCGAGCCAATGAGCCAGGACAGCGTGGCGGCGCATTTTTCTACTGCACCGGAGATGGACGGCGAAATTTCATGGAATGGCAATACCATGATTTTTACGCCATCCGAGCCGATTGCGCCGGGGCAGGCGGTATCGGTACTGTTAGCGCAGGGAGCGACATCACTGGGCGGGCGTGAACTGCTGCACGACATCAGCTTTGGTTTCAGCGTGCGTACCCCGCAAGTTGCTTATTTAGCGCCGGCGAACACCGCGCCAACGAATATCTGGGCTGCGGATCCCGCCGATCCAACTTCTGCCCGGCAGCTAACCTTCAGCCCATCGGGAATCTACGATTTTTCGGTCAGCCCGGATGGTTCGATGATCGCATTCAGCGAAAATAACAGCGAGACAGGAACGCAGGATATTAAGCTGTTGAATCTGGAAACAGGCGGACTTGAGCAAATAACCAACTGCGTGGATTCTGCCTGTACCAACCCTGTATGGCGACCGGACGGGCAGATGATTGCCTATGAACGGGTGGAATTGAACAGCGATATGGCTGCACAGGGCGTGGGGGATAGCCCTACGCGAGTGTGGACGCTGGATTTGAGCAAGCGCCCTGTAGAAACCCGCCCCCTGTTTAGCGATTTACAGCAGATCGGGCACAGCCCACGCTGGAGCGCAGATGGCAACCGGATTACAGTCTATGATCCGGCAATGGGCGCGATTCTGCTCTACGATTTCACGACAGGCGATCTTGAAGCGATTCCCAGCAGAGCGGGCAGCAGCGGCGCGATTTCACCGGACGGCAGGCAGCTTTTGTATCCGGAAATTGTGCTAGCAGACGGCGCGATGACGCATAGCTACCTGCGCATGGTGGAACTGGACAATAATCAGGTGATCCCGATCACTGACCCGCCGCAGGCTACTGATGACGCCCGCGCCGAATGGCGACCGGATGGGCAGCAGATCGCAGTTTCCCGGCGGGATGAGTCGTTGATACGCGGTTATCAGATTTATCTGCTCGATCCCGAAACATTTGAAGCGCAGCAAATGACCGATGATCCGCGCTATACCAACATGTTCTTCCTATGGGATCCAACCGGTCAATCGCTGGTCATTCACCGTTTCCCGGAATTGGACGAAAATATGCAACCGAACATGAATGGTCTGCCGGAAATCTGGACGCTGAACACGCAAACAGGCGAACTGATTCAAGTTGCTGAAAATGCGTGGATGCCGCGTTGGATGCCCTAGAGGGGACGGATAACAGGGACTATCTTCACCGTTGGATAAGCCGATGTAAAATAACGAGAGCGATAGGTTTAAGTGAAGCGGGGGTAGCCATGAGCGCCTCTGAACGTGAGATCGAGCAAACGAAATGGCAGATGTAAATCCTAACAATTCCGCCACGCAAACCAAAAACAACCGACCATCGCCGGTGCTGCTGATATTTGTGCTGCTCCCAATTTTAGGCCTGCTGGCGGCGGGTATGGTGCTGATCAGCGCGAACAGGGCGAATGGGCCTGCAGTCGTCGTGATTCCAACGCCTCAGGCAGTAACGCTTCCGGCGATACCCTCGCCCGCGCCTGTGGTAGGCGCGCCGGTGCTGGATTTTGAGCTTCAGGATTTAGACGGTGAAACCGTCAAATTGAGCGATTACGCTGGACGCGTTATTTTCCTGAATTTCTGGCAGACTACCTGCGAACCCTGTAAACGGGAACTGCCGGCTTTGCAAGCTTTCGCCGCTGAACAGCCTGCAGATGGTCCTGCGGTGCTGGCGGTGAACATTGCTGAACCGATAGAAACTGTACGCGCATTTCTGGCAAGCTATGGGGTATCAAACTTAAGAATACCGCTGGACACTGAGGCTGATACTGCCGATATGTACGGCGTTTTTCAGATCCCTGTGACTTTTGTAATTGATACCAACGGCAATGTACGCTACCCGCACTATGGCGAAATTACCCGTGAAGATATGCTCGGTTATCTGCAAGCGGTAGAAGGCACAGCATAAGAAAAGCCGGGCAGTAATGTGCGCGGGTATGCAATAGGAATAGGTTACTGGCTAATTTAGCGAACTTTTCACGCAACCCATATCGCGGTTCATCCTAATATCCGTTATCCTAAATTCAGTTATCTTTCATCGTAATGCTTGCCGTTTTTACGGCAAAAGAGCAGGACTCATCGTGAAACGCGTTGAACTTGAATGCATCAACTGTCGCACCCGTATACCGCTGACTAAGACGGTTGCCGGATGCCCCCGCTGCGGCGAAGTTATCCTTGAAGCACGCTATGACTTGAGCGATCTCAATGTCGAAAAGTGGCGCAAGGAACTCTCTCGCCGCCCGCACAATTTGTGGCGCTACCGTGAGGTGCTGCCGATTCTAAACGCCGAAAATATTGTTTCGCTGGGAGAGGGCGACACCCCGATGATCAAAAGTCGGGCGCTGGCGGCAAGCCTCGGTCTCAAAAATCTGTACATTAAAGACGAGCGACAGGGACCAACCGCCAGCTTCAAAGATCGTCAGGCGACGGTTGCTATCTCAGCATTAAAGGAACTGGGCATCGAAGAAGTAGTGGTTGCCAGCACTGGCAACGTGGCAATTGCTTATGCCGCTTACTGCGCGCGGGCGGGCATTAAGCTGTGGAGCTTTTTTCCCTCGCTAACACCCAACGAGAAGATGCGCGAAGCGGCGTTGTATGGCGCCGAGGTGATCAAAGTTACGGGCACATACGACCAGACCAAAGAACTGGCGGCAAAATTCGCGGCCCGGCGAGAGATCTTCCTCGATAGAGGCATTAAAAGCGTTGCGGCAATTGAAGCGATGAAAACGATGGCCTATGAAATTGCCGAACAGTTGACTGAAAGCATGGATGCGCCGAATGATCAGCCTGCCGAACAGCAGCCATGGCGCGCGCCGGACTGGTTTATTCAGAGTGTTAGCGGCGGCATGGGGCCGATTGGCGTGGGCAAGGGCTTTCGTGAACTGTATGATTTCGGCATCATTGACCGGATGCCCAAGCTCGGCATTGTACAGTCGGCTGGCTGCGCGCCGATGGTGGAAGCCTTTGAGCATGGGCAAAGCATTGCCACGCCGGTTGAAGACCCGCGTACAGTGATCGCAACACTGGCGACCGGCAACCCCGGACGCGCTTACGAACTGCTGTATGACTATGTATCGGATTATGGCGGCACATTCGTGGCGGCGAGTGATCAGGAAGCATTTGAAGCCACACGGGTACTGGCGCGCAGCGATGGTATTTCGGTAGAGCCTGCGACGGGCGTTACCTTTGCAGGGCTGTTCAAGATGGTGCAGTCTGGCGTGATCAAGCCGGACGATGTGGTGGTGGTCAACTGCTCCGGTCATACGCTGCCTGTCGAGTTAGAAATACTGGATGAACAGTGGCACCGTCAATTCGATTTGTCCACCCGCACACACAGCCCGACCTTGCCGCAGGAAGGCCTGATCTCGGCACTGGAACAGATGAGCCATACGACGCGGCGTGTGGTGGTGATGGAGGACAACGTAGATGCTGCGCGCCTGATCCGGCGCTTAATGCAGGCGCGGGGGGCATATGAGGTGCAGCTTGCCCATGATGGGGCGACCGGGCTGCAACTGGTGCGAAGCGAACGCCCTGATCTAGTGATTACCGATTTGATGATGCCCGGCGTAGATGGCTTTGCGGTGATCGAGCACATCAAGTCTGACCCGGAATTGCAGCAAATTCCGATTGTGGTGATCACCGCCAAGGAACTGACTGCCCGTGAGCGCGCATGGCTAAATGATCAGGTTGAACTGCTGCTGCAAAAAGGCGGCTCGATTGATGAAGAACTGGTTGAAACGCTGGTGACAAAGATCGAATGACCGAAACCCCTGAAGTTCGCACGATTCTGTACATTGAAGACGACCCTGCCAGTCGCACACTGGTGGAGCGCACTTTGCGCTATGCTGGCTACCGGGTGCTGGTTGCAGAACGCGGGATTCAGGGCATTGATATGGCGCGCAAGGAATTTCCGGATTTAATCCTGCTTGATATCAATCTTCCGGATTTATCCGGACGTGAGATTGCCACTACCCTGCGAGCAGATCCTAAGTTCGATAAAACCCCGATGGTTGCGCTGACAGCACAGGGGATGCGCGAGCAGCGGAATATGTCTATGGCGGCGGGCTTTAACGGCTACCTGACCAAGCCGCTGGACGTAGAACA
>CAZBPB010000004.1:25614-27710 GCA_964493565.1 uncultured Pleurocapsa sp.
CTTAGCGGTGGCAACGACGAAACGGATGCTGCCGCGATTAGCGAAGGGCAGTCACGATACGTCAAAGAAGTGGCTGTTCGGCTGGAAAAACGTATTCGTGAACTGGAAGCGTATAACGCTGACCTGACGCGTCTGGACAGCTTGAAGGACGCATTCATCAATATTGCCGCGCACGAACTGCGTACCCCGCTAACGCTGCTGATCGGATACAACCGGCTACTGCTGGAAAATGCCTTTGTTAAGGCAATGCTTGTGGAAGATGACGGTGCGCGGATGCTGACCGATGGCATGGCACAGTCCATCGCCCGTATGCAGGCGATCATCAACGAAATTCTGACCATCAGCCGCATCATCACCAACCGTCTTGAACTTTCGATTGCGCCGGTTAACATTACCGATACTATCCAGCGGGCGCTGGCGTTTTACAGTACGACCTTGAGTGAGCGAAAGCTGAAGGTTGAGGTGAACACTGTCGGTGCGCCCAGCCGTATGCTGGCAGATTGGGAGCTGATGGAACTGACGATGCGTAATCTGATCGGCAATGGCATCAAATATACGCCAGACGGGGGCACCGTGACCGTAACCGTCACGGCTGATCCGGGCGAAGGGCCGGAAGACACTACAGTACGCATCAGCGTAAAAGATACCGGTATCGGTATCCCGATTGATTCGCTGGATCGTATCTTTGAACGTTTTAACACCACCAGCGATCCGATGCTGCATTCCACCAGCAAAACCTCATTTCGCGGCGGCGGTATTGGCTTAGGGCTGGCCGTTGCGAAAGGGATTGTTGAAGCACATGGTGGGCGTATTTGGGCAGAAAGTTCCGGCTTTGACCCGGAACGCTGCCCCGGCAGTGAGTTCATCATCGTAATGCCTCTGATGGCAGCATCGCGGCGCGGTGTTAGCGGCGGGCTGACCAGCATCACATCGAAAATATAGGACAACATTTCCTATGACCCGCCTACAGGCGCTTACAAGCCCTCATTCGCGTGGTATCACGGCTGCACTAATGACGCCGCTGATGCTGGGGCTTGCGCCTATTCTTGGCAAAATGGCGATGGTCGCCGGCGCTGACCCTTTCAGTGTTGCGGCAATTCGTACCGTAATTGCTGCGGGGCTGCTATGGGTGGTCTTTGGCCTATTCTTCCGTCGCTATATCTACATTTATCCGGCAGGGCTGCTGGGCTGCGTGGTGGTGGGCGCGGTCAACGGGGTCGGCTCGCTGTTCTTTTACGCTGGTCTGGACAGGTTAGATGCGTCTGTCGTTCAACTGCTCAACGGTACATACCTGATTTTTGCGGTGATTCTGGCGCATATTTCCGGCGAACGCCCGGATATGCGGACGCTGGTACGCGTGGGCGTAGCATTTCTCGGTCTGGTGATGATCACTGGATTTAGCTCTGCGCCACAGGATTGGCTCGGCATTGGCCTGATGCTTGCCAGCGCGTTGATGTTCGCCGGTACCGTGATTTTGAGCCAGTACGTGCTGTATGAAATGCCCTCACAAACCGCTGCGTTGTACGTGATTACCACGATGGCGGTGGTGGTGGTTGTAGTATGGGCAGCGGTTGGCACTCCGCTGGCACCGGGGGTGCTTGATCTGGCGTTAGCGCCGTTGTTCTTACTTGGATTGACGACCGCGCTTTCACGGCTGTTCATGTTCACCAGCATTCAGGTGTTTGGCAGTTTACGCACGGCCATCATCGCCATTCTGGAAATTGTGGTGGCGCTGGTGCTGGCGTTCGTGGTACTGGGCGACCGCCTGATGCCGATACAGACATTTGGCGCGGGGCTGTTGATTTTGAGTTTGCTGCTGGTGCGCCCGAGTGATGTGAAACCGCGCCGCATGAATTTGAATATGTTGATGGTGCAGGATATGGCAGGGCTGCAATTTCAGCGGATCGCCTTTCACCGCGCCTTTGGCAGACCCGAACATGACAACGAGTTTGGTATCATGAGCCAGATCACGACCGCCGAACTGCAGGCGATTCAGCGCATGATGGGCGCTGAAGACGGGCCGGTGAATCCATTTCCGATCAGCCGCGTGCCTACGGGAAATACCGTGATTTCGCCGGATGAAATGGCGGCCTTTC
>CAZBPB010000005.1:0-866 GCA_964493565.1 uncultured Pleurocapsa sp.
TCAAACATGTTCTTTTAACCCAATCCCATTATGACGATATAGGTGTTATTAGACTATTACAGCAGATCGTAAAACCCGGCATGAAAATTTTTGATGTAGGTGCAAACAAAGGAGACTTTGCACTTCACGCTGCCAAATTAGTGGGATCTACTGGCAAGGTAATCGCTTTTGAACCGGTTCAATATTCGTTCAATTATTTCCAGGAAAATATCAGCCAAACCCCTGCTGCTGCAAAGATCATTGAACTCACTCGTTCTGCTATAGGGAATTCTATCGGTGAAGTAGCAATAAACACTTTCCCCGAATCGTTCTCTGGTTGGAACACGTTGGGTACCCCGACTATGGAGTACCAAGGACAGCAAATTACCCCGACTAAATCAGAAATTGTTCCAATCACAACGTTGGATGCATTTTGTGAGGAAAGAGGAATTAATCACATCGACCTTCTGAAAATTGACGTTGAGGGTTTTGAACCAGAAGTTATTGCAGGTGCATCTGAACTTTTGGACAGCAGACGAATTCACAATATTATCTTCGAAATTTCACTAGCGCCGCTTCAAGGTTCTGGACGTACTGGTCAAGATGTTTTATATGAATTTGCTAGCCGAAATTTAGCCACTAGTCTAATCAATATAGATGGTTCTTTAACAACAGTTGCCAACATTGAAACATTTGAAATACCTTTTTTTGCCAACTACCTTGCGATTCCTACAATACTCTAAAAAATGTCTCTATCTACTCCAGTAGCTTTCTTCATTTTTAACCGCCCAGATACTACCCAACGTGTTTTTGCTGAAATTGCTAAAGCAAAGCCAAAACAGTTATTTATCATTGCTGATGGGCCAAGAAATGACCGCGAAGGCGAG
>CAZBPB010000005.1:876-3869 GCA_964493565.1 uncultured Pleurocapsa sp.
GAGGTTGAGCTTTGTAAGCAAGCAAGGGAGTGTGTAGAAAATATCGATTGGCCGTGTGAAGTAACGCGGCAATATTCTGACGTTAATCTAGGACTGAAGATACGGATATCTTCAGGACTGGACTTCATCTTTCAACATGTTCCCGAAGCAATTATCTTGGAAGACGATTGTTTACCCCATCCAGATTTTTTTCTATTCTGCCAAGAATTACTGACAAAGTATCGGGATAATAGTCAAGTTATGCATATTAGTGGTGATAATTTTTTCCCAAACAAATCCGCTTCGCTTTCAGCAAGTTATTATTTCTCACGCTATCCACATGTTTGGGGGTGGGCAACATGGAAACGGGCATGGGATTTGTACGATGTCCAAATGACCAAATGGAAAGATACAGCATTCCGAAATTATGTTCTCGAAAAATTCATTAATATTCAAGAACGTCGTTTTTGGGAAACAACATGGCAAAAAGTTATTAGCGATGAACTGAATACATGGGATTATCAATGGGTTTTTACGTGTATTGCAAACGACGGCTTATGTATCAATCCCAGAGTGAATTTGGTGGAAAATATTGGGTTTGGCGAAAATGCGACACACACTTTTGGGAAATCACCTTCAAAACAAACTAAAGTTAAAATGAAATTTCCGTTGCTACACCCCACGATTCAACGGGAGGTCGGATTGGATCGAAAGACAGCGACTATCTTTTTTAATTCACCTTCGCTGTTAACCAGGTCAATTCGGAAAATCCGACGAACTCTACTTTCCTTCGGCTTTTAGATTAACAAACAAAATGCTGAGCATTGACGAAGTAATCCTAAAATTTCGAAATGATCCCTCTCAGGCTGACCTTGTGCGCTATGCCTATTTTGATGAAGATATTGAAGCCGCAGCGAAACGCTTTCAAGAGTCGGAAGAATTTAACGAAGTCATGAAATTTATCAGGGAATTTTGCCCGCATTGGCAAAGTGTTTTGGATTTAGGAGCGGGAAATGGCATTGCGTCTTATGCGTTTGCTGAATACGGCGCAAAAGTGGTTTATGCGGTGGAACCCGATGGAAGTAATTTTGTTGGGCGAGGCGCAATCGAACAGATAAAAGGCAACCGCCCCATACATCTGATTGATGCTTTCGGGGAACAAATCCCACTTCCGGATCATTGTGTTGATGTGGTGTATGTCCGTCAGGTTCTGCATCACACCCGTGATTTACCTCAAGTTTTACGTGAATGCGCGCGCATATTGAAGCCACAAGGCTTATTTATAGCCTGTCGTGAACATGTTGTTGACGATGATGAACAATTAGCGGAATTTCTAAATGCCCATCCGGTTCATCAATATACGGGCGGGGAAAATGCCTACACACTATTCCAATATGAGGATGCAATTAAACAAAGCCGACTTCATCTCATAAAGACCCTGGGGGTATATGATTCCGTAATTAATGCATACCCTGTATTAACTCGTGTTGAAATTGCAAGTCTGCCTGAAAAAAGACTTGAAGGTGCTTTCGGTAACTTCGGGAAGCTATTAAGCAATGTGCCCGGCGTGAATTTAGCGGTACGTAGGATAATAAGATATCGTAATCGCCATCCCGGCAGAATGTTTTCGTTTATCGCCATCAAAACAACCTAAATCTCAAATGGTTTCAAAAATTCAGGCTTTCGGTTTAGCATGGCACAAAAATCAGAGTGCCGCATTTGAAGATTTGCTAATCACTCCACTAAAACCCTATCTAGATATCCAATTCAATTCCTGGTCATCAGCAAGCAAGCCTTCAACATTATTATCAAACGCTCCAGTAATTTTATGTCAGGTTCGGCCAACAAAAGAATTACTTTCCAATTCGGCGTCGCGTATTATCTGGATTCCAATGTGGGATGCTGTACGTTGGTGGCGGCAATCTCATTGGAATAGCTTACCGAAGGAAAAAGTACGGATCGTCGCATTTTCAGAGCAAATTGCGAAGCGGGCAACACAAGCTGGTCTAAAAACACTGAGGATTAAATACTTCAAAGATCCGGCATCATTTGCTGAAAGAAACTGGAATAAACGCACCCTCCTATACTGGAATCGCACTGGTTTACTTACATCCGAGTTTTTGAAACGGCTCTGCGATGAACTCAAAATTGACAGGCTTTTATTTCGCGCAAGCCTTGACCCTTCAGTTCCTGAAAAATTCGCTTATCAGTTACCTGAATCATTCGGGAAAACTACAATTGAGCAAATTCCTTTTGAGGAGCAAACCAGAGAAAATTATCTACAGAAATTGAGTGAAGCAAATATATTCATTGCCCCGCGCCAGTATGAAGGCGTGGGCATGACATTTTTAGAGGCTTTAGCGAGCGGCTGCGCCGTATTTGCCTATGATGCTCCAACAATGAATGAATATATTACTTCGCAAGTTGACGGCTTTTTATTTGATCCTATTAGGGGTAATCATGTACATAACAGCTTAATGCGCATTCAAGCAAGAGCAGCAAGGCTTAAGCTAGTAGAGTCGCCCTCTTATCTCCAAAAGCTGTCACTAAGTCAAAATTGGGACGTTATTAGAAGGCTTCCACTGGAGAGCGTTGGAGATACTGCGCGGAAAAATCATGAGTACGGTTTTAATTTGTGGAGGGGTAAGCTTGAAGAGTATGCTCAATTTATATTAGAGTGGTAGATACAGATTGTTAGCAGAACCCCTATTTGATCATTGCGAACTTATTGTCTTTCCCCGAACAAAATTTGCTTACCAGCGAAACGTCCCACTAGATAATCAATCCAGCGCGTAAATGGCGTGTGAAGATAGCTATCTATCAGCATAGGCACAGCCAGCATCCGCCGTGTCCACTTTCGCCTCCGCAAAAACTTCTTTAATAACGGCCTTGCCACAACGTAATCCTTTTCCAGCCAGTGAGTTTTTGCAATACCCCACTGTACAAAAGCATAGCTGTCCGGTTTAAGCGCCTGAACCTCGTCAGGCAGATTGGAAGTTGAGTAGACCTTGTCA